>NZ_JBJURJ010000027.1:0-81593 GCF_046098205.1 Paenibacillus mesotrionivorans
CGTTTATTTGCTCCCGCGCCACGTGCTCCGACCCTGCTAAACCGGAGGGCTTGACAAAAACGTTCATAGCAACGAATCTCAGCCACTCTATTTGTCCCAATTGGCCCCAAAATGCTGCCAAAACGGGGAATAACGCGTGTGAGAATCGTTAGATTTCTAACAGATGCGTTTTTCGCCAAATAGTGTGTGTGAGATTCATTAGCCCGCTGCACCAAAGACGGATGAAGTGCCGGAAAGTTCGGTTAATAAACAAACTAACTGTTGTCAGATCCAAACCCTGGAAATATACTTAAAACAAGAACGGCTCATCATGATATGAAAGGGCTTACTTCTCCCGCTTCTCTCATCCATCAACAATCTTCAAGGAGGCTATTATGCTGCATACCGCAGGCATTACCGACTGCTCACCGGCAGAGGTCAACTACGACGCTTCAAGGATTGAGGTTCTGCAAGCTCACTTCCAGCAGCTCATCGACCAGAAAAAAATTCAAGCTGCCGCCTACTGTGTGTCCCGCTACGGAAAAACCTTCATACATGGAGCGGTAGGCCCGCTCTCCTTCCGGGAGCATTCCACAGAGCCGCTGCTGCCCACCTCCGTGCACAGCGTTGCCTCCATCACCAAAGCCGTGACCACCGTGGCCATCGCCAAGCTGGTGGAGGACGGCGTTCTCCGGTTCGATATGCCGGTTGGGGCTATTCTGAAGCTGTTTGACGTGGCGCCCTTCAACAAAATCGATATCTACGGCCTGCTGACCCATACCTCGGGGATGTTTCCCGATTGCGCGGAAAGCATTCCGTATCATAAGTCCTACTGGCAGCTGATCGATGAATACTTCAACACCTATAAACCCGAAGATGGAGAACCGGATTGGCTGAAAGCGTCCCTTAGCTGCGGAGTCAACAAACTGCCGGGCGAGGAATGGCAATACTGCTCCTTCGGCTTCTGCATTCTAGGCGAAGTCATCCGGAAGGTGACCGGCATAACGGCCGAGCAGTACATTGAAGAAAACATCCTCAAACCGCTTGGTATGAAGGACTCGGTTTTTGAGCTGACACCGGAGCTGGCCAAACGCCATATTATCCGAAACGAACGGTATGAGTTAATTGGAAAAGCACTGCTCGACGGCCAACCGCCGGAAATCTCCCCTGTTGAGAAGCTGTGGGATACAATTGTCCCCAAAACCGGCGGAGGCCTGATGTCGACACCTGCGGATCTGATCCGGTTCGCCAACATGCTCCTGGGTATGGGCAGACTGGGAGAAACCCGGATTCTGGGCCGCAAAACGGTAGAGAAAATCACCACCCGGACGCTCTATGGAGTTCCCGATCATTGCTGGAACGCAGATGTCAAGGACAGAAGCTACGGCATCGGCTTGGACATGAAGCAGGGCCCGGCCTTCCTGTATTCCCCCACAACGTATCTCCATGAAGGGGCAGGCGCCTGCTCCATGGTCATCGACCCCACGGAGCAGTTGGCCGCCGTATGGTTCGTGCCTTTTGTCGATAACAATTGGCGTGCAGAGGCTCTGTTCAATGTGTCCAACATCATCTGGTCGGGCATCATCTGATGAACAGCCTGAAGCATCATTTGCGGGTATGCCAGGCGGTAGCGGATGTGACCTACAAGGAATGGAGTGCCTACCGAACCCATTCCATGGTGTCCATCATCGTCGGACCGGTTTATTTTATGGTGCAGATGTTTATTTGGACGGCGGTGTATGGAGATCATACCACCTTGGGTGGGATCGATCTGCCGCGGATGATCCGGTACTTCGGTGCCACGGCGCTGATCGGCTACCTGACCATGGACTTCGCCGATTGGAACCTGTCCATGCTGGTGCGCACCGGCAAGTTCCTGACCTTCCATCTGCGTCCGGTCCATCACCGCTCCTTTGCCTTGTTCCAAAAAGTCGGGCACCGGCTTTTGGGATTCCTGTTTGAATTTTTGCCGTGTCTGTTGATCTTCATCTTCCTGTTTGGAGTGGATATGCGGCCCGCAAGCTTTTTATGGACTTCCATTTCGGTGATGCTGGCCTTTCTGATGGTATTCTATGTGAACTACACCATCGGCCTCACTTCGTTCTGGCTTGTCCAGTCGGATGGAATACGAGGCGCGTTTATGCTGGTTTCCGGCATTTTTTCCGGCGCGCTGATTCCCCTGGACTTTTTTCCTCATTGGCTTCAGGTGGCGCAGTTTTTCCTGCCTTTCCAGTATATGGCCTACATGCCTGCCATGGTGTTCACCGGGCAGTATTCACTGGGCGGCATCCAGCTTCCCATTGAGCATATTGTCGGGATTCAGGCGCTTGCCGTACTGGTGACGTACGGGTTCAATGAGCTGATCCGGCGTCTGGCCATGAAGCAGTTTACCGCTGTCGGAGCGTAAAGCCGTTATGCCAGGAAAGGACAGATCCCCATGAAACGGTACTGGGATGTATATAAACAATGTCTGTATTCCGCTCTGCTGTCGGCGTCGGCCTACCGGATGAATTTTTTCGTCAGCAGCCTGATTACGCTGGTGAGCAATATTCTGTTTCCGCTGGTGACACTGCTGATATACCGGGCTGGCGCCAGCTTTTCCGGCTGGAGCTTTTATGAGGTGCTGCTGATCCAGTCTGTTTTCACCATGTCCAGCGGATTGTCCAGCCTGATTTTTGGCGGCGTGATGTGGACCACCAACCATCTTATCCGGGAGGGCAGCTTTGAGGTGGTTCTGCTGAAGCCCCTGAACCCGCTGTTTTTTATTGTGGCCACTACCTTCTCCCCGGACAACGTCGGATTATTCTTGGGCGGAGCCACGCTGTTTGTGATTGCCATTGCGCATGTGAGTGCCATTCCGGCGTTTCTCTGGCTGCAGTTTGTGGTGCTGTTTGCCGCGGGGACAGCCGTGTTGGCAGGATTATCCCTGATGATGGCCGCCATGTCCTTCAAGTGGGTGGGTAACTCAAGAATATCTGAGCTTGCCGACAGTGTGCTTCAGTTCGGGAAATATCCGCTGACCATTTTCCCCAAGGCTGTACAGGCTTTGGCAACCATGATCATCCCGGTGGGGATGGTGGGTTTCTTCCCTGCGTCCGCGCTACTGGGGCGGGTGCAGGCTGCGGATTTTGCCGCGGTGCTGCCTTGTTTCCTCTTCATGGGAGCAGGGATATGGGCCTACCGGCATATGATACGATTGTACGAGGGGGTAGGCGGATGACGCCGGTTATTGACGTGAAGCACCTGACCAAAACCTATACAACCTACAAGCGGGGCAGCGGCATGGGTCAAACCGTCAAAAGCTTCTTCCACCGCGAAAAGGTTGTGGTGCATGCGGTCAACGATATTAACTTCAGCATCGGGCAGGGGGAAATCTGCGGGATTCTGGGGCCGAATGGAGCGGGGAAATCCACCGCCATCAAAATGCTCTGCGGCGCTCTTTATCCCACAAGCGGGGATATCAGGGTGCTGGACTGCTCACCTGCCAAGGACAGAAGACGGTATGTGGGCAAAATCGGCGCCGTTTTCGGCCAAAAATCCCAGCTGATCTGGGATATTCCGCCTATGGACAGCTTCCATATGAACAAGGCGATTTATGGAATTGCGGCCCGGGACTTCAGCAATCGTCTGGAGGAGCTGACAGAGCTGCTGGATATCCGGCATGTCATCGAAAAACCCACAAGAGTGCTATCTCTGGGTGAACGGATGAAATGCGAATTTGTCATGGCCATGCTGCACCAGCCGGAGATTCTGTTCCTGGATGAACCCACCATCGGTCTTGATGTAATTGCCAAGGTCAAAATCCGCGAGTTTGTGCGCCAAATGAACAGGAAGAAGAACATGACCTGTATTCTGACCACCCATGATCTGGAGGATGTAGAGGAGCTTGCCCATCGGGTTATTGTGATCAACCACGGAGAAAAGGTGTTTGACGATTCCCTACGGAGGCTGAGGCTGTTTCTGGGAGACAAGAAGCGGGTCAGCTTCACCTTTGTGGAGTCTGTCCGCGATACCGTGTTCGACAATGCCCATACCACAGTAGTGGAGCGGCTGTCGGATTTCCAGCTGACCCTGGAGGTGGATACCGCCCAAATCTCCATCAGCGACTTTATTGAGGATATCTCCCGCAAACACAGGTTCTCGGATATTTCTGTGAAGGAGCTCCCCATGCAGCAGGTGATCATGAACATCTATGAGAATGGGGAAAAAAATATAGATTCCACTTCAGCCGCATTATGATATAATTGATAATGATAATCATTATCTAATTGATGCGAATTGGGGAGGGTTTCATCGGATGGGGACATTTAAGGGAAACGTGGATTTTGCCACCATACCCGGTCATTGGGTTCTGGCGAACCTGGGAAAAACCGTGCTGCGGCCCGGGGGGATTGAGCTGACCCGGACGATGCTGGACCGTCTGGACATCTCGTCGAAGGATGCTGTTGTGGAATACGCCCCCGGTGTGGGTAGAACCGCCAAGCTGACACTCAGCCGCAAGCCGTATACGTATACGGCCATCGAGCAGGACCAGGAGGCGGCAGCAGTAGTCATGTCCTATCTCAACGGAACCAGTCAGACCTGCGTAGTCGCCGATGCCCGAACCCCTCCCCTGCCGGATAGCTCCGCCACCGTGATCTATGGCGAAGCCATGCTGACCATGCAGCCGGACCGGCTCAAGGAGCAGATCATCCGGGAGGCCCACCGTATGCTTCAACCGGGCGGCCGTTACGCCATCCACGAGATGTCCCTGCAGCCCAATGACATCCCCTCCGAGCTGAAGGATACCATTCATAAGGATGTTTCCAAGGTAATCCGGGTGAATGCGCGGCCCCTTACAGTGGATGAATGGAAAGGGCTGCTGGAGCAGAACGGCTTCCGTGTTATTGAAGTTCATACCGCGCCCATGCATCTGCTGCGGGTGAAACGCGTGATCACTGACGAAGGCGTGCTGGGCACACTGAAGATCGGGTACCGCTGCGCCACACGTGGAGGCGCCTTCAAGCGGGTCTCCGCCATGCGGCAGGTATTCATGAAATATGAAGAATATCTGGGTGCAGTGAGTATGATTGCCGTAAAAGAATAAATGAATGGAACGCCTGCCCGCTTCGTATATGCGAAAGCGGGTTTTTCTATGCCTGGCGATAGCATTTACTTATAGCTGTTTATTACCCTACACACGATTATCAAGCTGGTATACTTGTAAAAAAGCGTTAAAAGCTCTGTCAGCAGCTTCTGTAAAAATGTTTGGAGTGATCCTGCAGCCGTCCAAGGATAGTTTTGGCACAGTAGCTGTGAACAAGGCCAGATGGATAGGCAGTTCATCCTTCACCTTGTAATGGCACCCATCTCTTACTAATAAACCTACTGATATAAGCTGCGAGGTATCAAAGTAAAATCTTGCCCCTGGTGAGTATTCACAGTCAGCATCCATACAGATAAAGCCCTTTTCTCTGGAATTCACAACCACTTCCGGCGCAAGCCCTTCTCCCAGCATAATATAGTCCCGAAAATCCTCCGGGTCCCCCAATTTAGCACCAATTGGGCTGTCTTCCGATATATGACCCTCAGCTTTTACACGGGTCCAGGATTTTAATGCACCATCCCGAAGAATATGCTGCAATGCTGCAGGCGGTGCACTATGTATTAAGTACTTTGGTTCATAATAGCGCAGAAATGGATCACGTAAACGATGTCCCAGGTATACTTTCTGCGCCTCCTCGTAATGTTCCGGATCTGCTGTCAAAATCACATTCCGCCCATATCCCAGTTGATAAGAAATGTAATCCATCACCCGGAATTGCCATCCTTCATAACATTTGCTCACTGTGAGCTGAAAAAGAATGGTTTTCCGGGTTATCATGGAATACTCCAAATTCTCTGCAATTACTAGCTGAACCCAACTGCTGTCGTATAAGCCATCTTCACTGAAGGGATTTTGTTCCGGAAGCTTCCCGGAAAAGTAGAGGTTGCCCACTCCCAAACCCCACCTCTCTATAATAATGGAGGATTTACCATGATTATTTTGCAAATCCCGCAATACGGATTAATTAAGCCCATGCTGGTTGATATTCCCGGTTGTCTATGGATGATTACCGTTATGGAGCAGCAGCATATTGGAAAAATATACGTTGACCGGATGCCAGATCCCCAGTCCGTTTATGTGGAGTCCCCCTATTTTTTATATTACATAGGCGGAGCTTTTCAGGAGGTTTTTTTAGATGAAGTCATGGTCCATATCATATCGGACTTGATCCCGGCCGGAGAAACAAGGCCTGTTTTTGTTTTCTCAAGCAGCGCGGAATGGAAGCAGAGCACCCACCAATACTTAGAGCCCTGCAACCGTTCTACGTTCGGCCCTTACTTAACCAGGCGTTTGCACCACCTCAATCACGAAGCTTATTCCGAGTTTAAACGGAACTTGCCCCCTGCTCCCGATTCATATTCGATCACCCTTAGCCAGGACAACGGACAATGTACTGTCCGCGCCATGCACGACGGCACAGAAGCTTGTTTCTGCCGGGATGGCGGACAGGGACTGGGTTATATGGATTTGGACGTATTTACCCATCCTGCCCATCGGCATAAAGGTTTAGCTGCTATTTGTTGCTCTGTATTAATCGATTATTGTTTGGAGCAGGAACTTATTCCTCAGTGGGGGTGCTGGACCGTGAATGTCCCTTCGTGCAAGCTAGCAGCGAAGCTTGGCTTCCGCATTACCGCTGAAACGGAAGTCAACTTTGCAGAGATTCAAAAAGAGCATACAATTTGACACACCACTCTCGTGACCTATTTTCTCTAATGCTTCCAACGCTTCAGCGTCGGGAATAACTCTCTCATTTCTCTTCTGAGGGTAGCTGCATCGGGACCATCCGGCCCCTTCATCCGGAAGGGGATACAGCTTTCAATCATCTCTTCCATGGACTCATCCTTGCCGAATTGGCCGTCCGTGAAGCAATGCAAGCAGTAATCCTCATTGGGCGTTTTGTCCTTATTAGTTCCGTACAGCTCCCCGGTCATTACCATTCCACAGCTTTGGCATACTTTTTCCATCGAAAAGCCTCCTTTTTAGGTTAAACTACCCACCCGTTACTTCTATCACATTTCCATCTGGATCATGGAGATGGAAATAATAATAGGTCGGACTGGCTTGTTTAATCTCCGTTATTTCCCCGATAGCCAAATCCTTAAGGCGTTCATGCTCAATGGACAAATAATTCACCCAAAAATTCAGAACGAACTTGTAATCCCCGTTTCCTCTATAATCATGGCCCGGTAAATTTGCTTCATTCATTAAGGAAATACATTGATGATCAAAGAAAAACTCTGCGAATATCGTACTGTTCTTCGTGGAAACCGTCATACTCAAGAGCTGTTCGTAAAACGCAATCGATTTCTGGAAATCCTTCACGATCAGATAGATGGACCCCAGATGCAGCTTATTGTTTTTGGCGCGGATTTCCCGTGCCTTCGAATCCATCAGTAAATCATCTGTGGATACAGAAAACAAAAGACTCATTTGGATAATCTTATCTACCTCAGGGTAACTCTGGCCTAGCTCCCATTTGGATACGGACTGACGGGAAACCGACAGCTTTTCCGCCAGCTGCTCTTGTGAAAGCCTATTTTTAAGACGATACTTCTGAATGTTCGCTCCCAGCTCCATAACTGCTCCTCCTCTACAAGAAAATTATAGTATAAAGGAAGATGCCGGAAAACCAACTGGCAGCAGAAGGTTGTCAACCATGAGTTGCTGTTTCATTTTTCTTGGATGTTCAATTATATATTTGTACGGTAAAATGGATGCAGCAACCAATTAGAGGAGGAAGTGTCATGGATAATTTAATAGAACTGGAGAATCTTTTAAAAAGGGTAAATGAATTTAACTGGTCAGATTCGTTATATTTGCCGGCAGATGACGTATGGGACTTAACCACTAAAGGGCTAGTTCTGGACCCTGATGATGTTGAAGATGAGGAGGATGATGTTCCAAAGCTGGCCAAGGAACATGACATGATTGATGCGCTGTCCATTCAAACCATTCAAGGCATCGTCAAAAATGCTTACGAGCAAAAAAGCGATTGTACGGTTGAAGAATTAGTAGAGGCGTATTTATATTATTTTGATCACGATGCTTATATTGATTTTGAGAAGCAAGCTGCAAATAATTCTTAAATCCTAATCGTCTATTTCTGGTCCGTCCACCGTACCCACGCCCATGTGCCAACCAGCCCCAGGACACCGGTGGCGACCGGAATGATGTAGCTGGCCATGCTCAACGGAAAAACGGTACTTCCGCTTCCTGCAAGCTGAAGGGCGGGAACCGACCAGGGGAGATACGCTCCCAGCCACGTCGACCCGGTAATCAAAGCGACCATCAGTGTGCAAAAGGCATAAGCAATAGGCGCCAGATAACCGCGGGAGACAATTGCCACAAACACAACAGGACCGCAAAGGAACAACTGCAAGCCGCAGATGATCAGGAGCTGGATAAGATATTGCAGCGCCATATCCGCCGAAAAACCCTCCAACCGGAACAGCAGGCACATCAGCAGGGCAAAACCGTAGGTGGCCACCGTCATAACCAGGCTCCACAGAAAAACGGTCAGGAATTTGCCGGCGACAATCTTACCGCGGGATACCGGCAAGGCCAATAAATCCTTCATCGTCCGGTCCGTATATTCCCGACCGAATACCCAAGCCGCCAACGCGCCGAAACCCACCAGCCCAAAGACCGAAGCAAACATAAAAACCGCATTTTGCAAAAAGCCTGCAGCATCCCCTTCTCCGATGCGGATAACGGAGACAAACAGGAAAAATCCCAGCATCCCCCATAATACGGCGGAACGGCGCAGCTTCATGGACTCCACTTGTATGGCTGTAAGTAAAGTGCTCATGCCCGCACCTCCTTTGCTCCAATTGTTTTCAAGAAATAGGATTCCAATTCCTCTTCCTCCACCTTCAGCAAAGAAAGAGGCAACCCTGCATCCGCCAGCAGTTTGGCGACACATTCAGGGTGGCGCACCGCCCTTTCGTCCGCCAGCTCAAGCAACCCTTCCTTCACTTCCCGGGCTTGGTATCCTTTGTCTGCCAAAACCACACGAGCCGCCTCCCGCTGTCCGCCAACACCGATGTATAACCGTTTTTGCCGGATTGTTTCGAATTCCTCCGCCGTAATCTCCTGCAGCATAACCCCTTTATGGATAATACCGATCCGGGTAGCCATCTTCGCCACCTCCTCCAGAATGTGGCTGGATATAAACACCGTTTTCCCTTCCTGCTTGGCAAGCCGGATGAGCAGCTCACGGATCTCCACAATTCCTGCCGGATCAAGGGCATTGGTGGGCTCATCCAGAATCAGAATATCCGGGTTATGCAGGAGCGCCTTGGCTAATCCCAGCTTCTGCATATTGCCTAACGACAAAAATTTGGCTTTCCGGTCCGCATAGGCGTCCAGGTTAAGCTCCTTCATCACCCTGTCCACGCTGTCTGAAGGCTTCAGGCCACGGAGCTTTGCCATCAGCAGCAGATTCTCCCTTACCGTAAAACCGGGATAGGCCGCCGGCATTTCTACCATATATCCCACTTGGTTCCACAGCCTGCTTCCGCTTTCGCTTACTCTATTGCCAAACAGGAATACATCTCCTGAAGTTGGTTTAATCATCCCCAGCAAGGTGCGGATGGTGGTGGTTTTACCTGCTCCGTTCAAGCCGAGAAAACCGTAGACCTCCCCTTGCTGCACCGATAAGGAAACATCCTGAACCACCGAAACCGTTCCATACCGTTTCGTCAACCTTTCCGTCCGAATCTGCTCCATCCTGCTGCATCCTCCCCGCAATTTAACTTAACGTCCGTTTAGTGAAATGAGTAAAAAAAGACAGCTTACCGGGACCACAATGCTGCATAATAGTCAACGATCCGCTGTTTTTGCTCCATTCCGAGATTCTGTTCTTTGATCATACCCTGAACAATCAAGACGACAATGTGTGATAAAAATTGGGAGGCTGCCATAGCGAAGTCCATCTCCCGGAGCTCTCCTCTTGCAAACAGCTTCCTCAGATAAACCTCCATAGCCTGAAACGGTTGTTTGGTCAGGTCGTCCAGCGCCTCCTGCTGCTCCGGCTCCAGCTGGTTCCGCTCCTGAATCAGAATCAGGAAATAGTCCCGGTCGTTCTGAATCTGTCCGGCAATACCATCCATCAGAGACAACAGCGTTTGGTCCAACGCAGGCTCCCCCAGGAAGGTCTGCTCCAAAAAAGCAACGATCCGGGCAATCCGTTCCTCCTGTGCAACCTGTAAAACCGCCCTCAGAATATCCAGCTTGCCTCCCGGAAAATAATGATACGCCAGCGCTTCGGTCATACCGATGGTTTTGTTCAGCTCCCGCATGGAGGTAGCGTGATACCCCTTTTGTGCAAATAACCGCTTCGCGGTGTCCAAAAGCTGCTGCTTACGTTCTGCCGCTTGTATGTCCCGGTTGGTCATCCGTGTTCGTTTGCCTTCCGCGGCCATAATTCTTCACCCCCTCTTACTTAACGATCGTTAAGTAAATCATATTCGATAAGCCTGACCTTTGTCAAACGGTGTCGGCGGCGAATAGAAAAAGGAGCAGCCTAAGGAGGCTGCCCGAACGAACCAAATTAATACTCATTGGGTTTCATTCCTTACCGGGAAAGGAGTGCCTTGGATGCTCAAACACGTTTTGTCGGCCTTGATTTGAATTAAATATAAAGGTTTCAAAGCCGCCAAAAAACTCGCCCTCAAAGCATATGCTTCCGAAGCCAGTTTTCCTACAGAAAACTCTCAACTCCTTTCCCTCCCAGTCATTCCACATGAGTATTTAATCAATGATTTCCCTTCGGCTACTCCACACTTTTCAGCGCCTCTACCATCACGATGCGGTTCAGCGTCCGGTTGGTAATCCAATTGACGGCAACGGCGAAGCAAAAGGTCAGTGCTGCGGTCATCAGATAACTCACCGGCTTCACAGACACGGCGAAATGGATCGAGGGCATGTTCAGCGCTACCGTAAGGAATCCGCTGATGAACCGGCCCACGGGCAAGCCGATGAGAATACCCGCCGCGGTGAGCAGCAGCGTTTCTTTATTCACATATTGATGCACTTCCTTATCGTAGAAGCCCAGCACCTTGATGGTGGCCAGTTCCCGGTTGCGCTCCGAAATATTCGTGTTGGACAGGGTGAACAGGACCACAAAGGCCAGCCCGCCGGCCATTACAATAATCAACAGCAGCACGGCGTTCATCAGGTCAAAGCCGTATTCGTCCAATAAAGCGGCTGTGCTTACCGCAGACAATACGGCATCGTTGTCCAGGAGCTTCTCCGCATAGGCAGCCTGCTCCTGACCGGATAGTGTTGGCAGATGAGCCAACACACCATTTGGGGCATAACCTCCGAACAGGGTCTCATATTGCTTCTGCGGTACATAGACACTGTTGCCCAGATAATTCTTCACCACATGGGATATGGTCACCTGATGCTGCTTGAGTCCCATATCCTCCAGAGTAAGGGAGTCCCCTGCCTTCACATCCAGAATACGCGCCGCGTTCTGGGTGAGCAGTACACCCTCGCCCTCCGGCTGGACCAGCTTCCCGTCCAGATTTTCCAGCCGGATATACTCCCCTGCTGCCGCTCCGGCGGGAAATGCCATAAGCTGCATTTTTTCCGCGTCCCCACTGGAATTAAGCAGCTTCACACTATCCACCCGCACATCCAGATAATCCTCAGCCTTGCCGTCGGCGGCCAGCTGCTCCACCAGCTTACCCTGTTGAGTCTCCTGGGCCACCGCCATAAGGTTATAACGGTAGACCTCCTGGTACTGCCGGGGTCCCAGCCGGTCAATGGAATCCTTAATGGCAAAGCCGCACAGGATCAGAGCGGTGCAGCCCATAATGCCGCCCATCGTCATAAACAGGCGCTTCTTATAGCGGAACAGGTTTCGTACCGTCACCTTGTTCAGGAATTTCAGCCGGTTCCAGATTAACGGAAGCCGCTCCAGGAACACGCGGGAGCCGGCACGGGGCGCCTTGGGGCGCATTAACGAAGCGGGCATCTGCCGAAGCTCACTGCGGCAGGCTAGGGCCGTTGCCCCGACGATGGCCACCAGGAACAGGAGAACGCCGCCTACCCCATAAACCACATCAAAACGCAGCTCATAATGCGGAACAGTGTACAGCTCCTCCAGCACAAGGGAAATAAACTTGGGCATCAGGACAAAGCCGAACGCATCACCCAGCAGTCCTCCCAACAGGCTGGCCATGGAGGCAAAGAGCAGGTATTTGCGGTAAATGGCTCCATTGCTGAAGCCCAGAGCCTTATAGGTCCCGATCAGCCCGCGCTCCTCCTCCACCATCCGGGTCATGGAGGTCAGACTCATCAGCACAGCCACCAGCAGGAAAATCACCGGAAACACCTTGCCCACGGCTTCGATCGAAGACAGATCATTTACCATGCTGGAATAGCTGTCCAGTGAGGTCCGGTCCTGAATGTACCATAGGGCGGAGCTGCTGTTGGAACCGGTCTGCCCCCGCAGTCCCTCTATCCCGCTAATAACCTTCTGTACAACCTGTTTATATTCATCCGAAAAGGTATCTAACTCTTTCGTACCGGCCACCGTCAGATAAGCCGCAGTAAACATCGGGCTGCCGCCAGGTGCTGCAGGTATCGCCGCTGCCCCGGCCTCTGCCGCCACCGTGAAAAAGGTGTAGTCCGCGGCGGCATTAGCCCGGAAAACACTGGCCATACCCTCGGCCTGGATGTTCATCGGATCCATGGCTACACCTGTAATGGTATAGGCCTCATTGCCGATAGGTAGAGAACCGCCCACAGATGCGCCGCTTTCCTCGATGTACTTCCGGTTAACGGCAAGCTCCCTGCTTCCGGACGGCAGAACCCCCTCCAGCATGTAAGGGGCATTGATACCCTTGGCACTGAGCGTCTTCAATTCTGCACTTTTTCCAACACCATCCACATCCGTCTCAACCGTTCGGCTGAAGGCTCCTTCCACCGCCTCCACACCCTCCACCCGGCTGACCGTCTTCACGTCTTCTTCAGTCAGTCCCATAGGAGACATGATCCGGATATCGAATAAATTCTGCCGGTCATAGAACTTGTCTGCCGAATAATACATATCCATGCAGGAAGCGTACAGGCCGGTGAGCATCCCGACCCCCAGCGCGGTGATGATCATGATGGACATAAACCGTTTCCACCCTTTGCGGATGGAACGCCAGATATCGTTCCGGTAAGCCTTGTTCATCCCCTCACCACTCAATCTGCTCGACGGGAGTCGGCTGTTCGTTATGCACCATCTTCACCACTTGGCCGTTCTTGAAGTGGATGACCTTGTCCGCCATAGGCGCCAGTGCCGAGTTGTGGGTGATGATCAGCACCGTGATCTTCTCCCGGCGGCACATGTCCTGGAGCAGCTGCAGAATCTGCTTGCCTGTATTGTAATCCAAAGCGCCGGTAGGCTCATCGCACAGCAGCAGCTTCGGCTTCTTGGCGATGGCGCGGGCGATGGATACCCGCTGCTGCTCCCCGCCGGAGAGCTGGGCCGGGAAGTTATTCTTGCGTTCGGATAACCCGACTTTATCCAGGGTCTCGGAGGCGTCCAGCGAGTCTTGGCGGATCTGGGCGGCCAGCTCCACATTTTCCAGGGCGGTCAGATTGGGCACCAGATTATAGAATTGGAACACAAAGCCGATATCCGTACGGCGGTAACCCACCAGCTGCTTATCGGAATAACGGGATACCACCTCACCGTCTACCACTACCTCGCCGGAGGTGGCCGTATCCATTCCGCCTAATATATTGAGAGCTGTTGTTTTCCCCGCACCGGAGGCTCCGAGGATTACAGCAAGCTCTCCCTTCTCCACCGAAAAGCTGGCATTCTCCAAGGCGCGGATGACAACACCCTCGGAGGCGTATTGCTTTCCCACTTGATTGAATTCAATATAGGCCATCAGGTTCTCTCCCTTGACTTTGGCGTGCTAATACTTAATCGTATAAACACGGCACGCGTTTGTCAACTTGAGAGAACGGCAAGGCCATGCCTTCCTTTTTACTCCACACTCTTTAACGACTCAATCATATTAATGCCTGCTACCTTCCTGCGGAGAAGCAGGCTGGATGTAGCCGTAAGCAGAAGGGCCAGCAGCACGGCTATCAGTATAACGGCAGCAGGCAGCTGGTCCGGGATTTGCTGGTGGCTGCTGGACAATGCCTTCACAATATTCCCGAACACGTAACCGCTGGCCGGGAGAGCGAGAATGACCGCAAAGGCGGTTACCGCTATATTTTCGGAAAAGATGAGCCTGTTGATTTTGTGCTTGGGATAACCCAATACCTTCAGGGTGGCGAGCTCCCGGTTTCTTTCGTAAATATTAATGGACGAGATGGTATAGATTGCTCCGAAGGACAAGATCACGGCACAGATGATGAACATGATAAACATAAAGCTGTTTTGCTGCATCATATATTCCGCCGATTTCCCCAAATCCGTCTGGTCTGTAATGGCCTCCACCTGAGGGTCCTGCTCAAAGAAGCTGCGGATTTGGGAAACCTCTGCGGCATGATCCGCTGCAACCAGAAGCGAGGTTGGGCTGTACGTCAGCCCAAAGCTCTCCAAATACTCCGGTGTCACAAAAAAGGACGGATTGGAATACTGGTTGGTGATATGTTGGACCTTCATAGTAACGGTTTGATTCCGCAGCTCGGGAGCCGTAAAGGCCAGCTGAATCAGATCCCCTTCCGAGATGTGATACTTGTCGGCATACGACTTGGGCACCAGCACCCCGCCGTTCTCCAGAGCAACTTGGTTATCATGAGCGTCAAAAAAATGAATAAGCTTGTTTTCCGTTCCGGTTACGACTAAATCGGCCTTTTCTGCCCGGCTGTCTTTCATGAAGTTCACCGGTAAAGTGGACAAGCCGTAGCTGCTTTTTATGCCGGAGGGCAGCTTCAGGGTTTCCAAATTCACTCCCGTTTTGTAGTCCATTTTCAGATCATAGGTGTACACCTCTCCGATTTGATCCGCAACCTTTTGCAGAGACATCTGTGTGCCAAAAGCCGTGATAAGCAGAATGGTGCTGACCGCTACACCAATGGAGCTGGCAAGCGCTTTAGGCTTGTTGAGAAAGATGTTCCGCAGAATCAGCTTGTAGCTGTACGGAAGACGGCTCCAAATACCGGGAATCCGTTCCATGACTATTTTTTTCATCGCTTTTGGCGGTTTTGGCCGCAGCATCTGGGCAGCCCGTTCCTTCAGTACCTTCCTGCCGCTCAGGTAACAGGATATCATCCCGAACACACTGGAGATAACAATGGGAGGCACGAGGGAGAACGGAGAAAGTGAAAATTCGATCCCCGGCAGCGAATAGGAGTTGGCATTAGACGCCGTCACCATGGGAACAAAGACTAAAGCGGCAACAATATAACCCAGAATAGAGCCTGTAATACCGACAATGACGGGAAATCCCATGTAATGAAGCATGATGCTTCTGTTTTTCACACCCAAAGCCTTCATAATTCCCACCTGATTCCGCTGGGAATCGATCATCCTGGACATGGTCAGGAATAGAATAATGGCTTCAATCAGGAACAGCACCAAGGGGATGACCTTGCTCATCAAGCCGTTATTATGAATGGTGGCCGTCAGCTGGGAATAGCTAAAGCTACGTTCCTTACTCATTTGACTCCTATAAGACAGATTCCGGGACTTCCCTTCGATGACCTGGGCTATCTGATCGATATCGTAGCCGTCCTCTGCATCAACCAAAATTTCGTTGTAAACATTCCCTTCGGCAATGTCAGGCACGGATGCTTCAGCCACATAAGCGATTCCATGGGTTTTGTGGTCTTGAATTTCATTTTTCTTGGCATGCTCCACATTTTCGCCCAAACCAACAATGGTGAACCTAAGTTCTTTGTTGTTGGCCCGGATTGTGATGGCATCACCCGTACGATAGTTATGCTCACGGGCATAATGGGAATCCAGTAACACCTCCCCCTGATTCGAAGGAATACTCCCCTCCAATACAGCAGGCGTATTGATGGTATTGTCCTCAGGAATAGAATGAACGTTTATGATGGCCTTATACGAGTCAAACACCTCCGACGCCTGAATGCTGTACCGGCCTTCTATTTTTTTGACGCCTTGAATACCGCTTAATGAGGCCATTTCCTGCTTGGAAAGCTGACTGTAATACACATTCAGATCGCTGATATTATGCTTATTGAAATACTGCTCTGTATACCCGCTTAAATTATCGCTCAAGGTGACCAGGCCTGTATAGAAAAAAGCCCCCACAGCAATGACCACAGCAAACGCCATAAATTGTCCGGCGGATTGCTTCAGGTCCCTCCACAGCTTGTACCGTAATTTCCCCATCACCATTCGATCTCCTCAACGCTTTGTTTGCGGGCATTCACCGTAACGCTTTCGATCAACCCGCTTTTCACCTTGATCACTTTATCGGCCATGGGCGCAATGGCGGTATTATGGGTGACCAGTACGATGCAGGTTTTCATTTCCCGGTTCAGATCCTGGAGAAGCTTCAGAACAGACTTCCCCGTCACATAATCCAATGCCCCGGTAGGTTCATCGCAGAGAAGCAGGGAGGGATTTTTGGCAACGGCTCTGGCAATCGCCACCCGCTGCTGTTCTCCGCCGGAGAGCTGGGACGGATAATTGCTGGTACGGCTAGTCAGACCGACTTTATGGAGAATATCCTTGGCATCCAGATGGTTATCGCATACCTCGGCGGCAAACTCCACATTCTCCAGTGCATTCAGATTGGGAATCAGGTTATAAAATTGAAATACAAAACCTACCTTCTTCCCCCGGTATTCCGTGAGCTTTCTTTCGTTGAGACGGGTTATATCCTGGCCGTCAACCAAAACCCGGCCCGAGCTGGCTGTATCCATTCCGCCCAATATATTCAGGATGGTGCTTTTGCCTGCGCCGCTTGTGCCTAAAACCACCACGAACTCCCCCTCCGATATGGAGAAATCCACACCGGCCAACGCTTGGATTTTGACTTCGCCGATCTGGTATTCCTTCGTTACGCCGTTAAATTCTATCAATGTTTTCACTGGTCTCTACTCCTCGTTATGTGGGTTCGAATGTGGGGGATAGCATTTTCAGCATGGGTATGTTAGTATGTCGGTATGTCACTCATGTAGTATACTGTAACGCCAGCAAAAAATATTGTCAACAACTGAAATACCTGTCGGGTCCAAACATTGACAACAGATAACACATCCCATAAGGTATGTTAGGTAGGCAACATACTATGAAGATGAATGGTGAAACGATGAACTTCACTTTCGACGATAAACAGCCCATTTTCCAGCAAGTCGCGGATATTATCGAGGACGATATTCTTAACGGCACCTTCCGAACGGACGAGCAGATTCTATCCGTCGCCCAGTTCTCCCAGACCTTCCAGATCAATCCCGCTACTGTAGTGAAAGGCATCGGCCTCCTGGTGAATGAAGGTATTCTCTACAAAAAAAGAGGGCTTGGCATGTATGTCTCAGCGGATGCGATGGAGAAAATCCGGATGAAGCGGAAGGAGAGGTTTTCCAAGAAGCTGCTCTCTGACCTGCTGGCAGAGGCGGACAAGCTGGCCCTGACCACCGACGAAATCATTGACATGATTAAGCAACTGAGAGAGGAATGAACCAACTGTGAGCACTGCTTTAACTTGCGCCAGCGTAAACAAAACCTATGGCCGGACCGCTGCCTTGCGCAGCCTGGATTTGACGCTGGAGGAAAATGTGATATACGGCTTGCTGGGGCGCAACGGTGCAGGCAAAACGACGCTGTTGAATACCATCGCAGGCGGGATTTATGCAGATAGCGGCATAATCGAGGTTTGGGGGAAGAAGCTGGCCAAGGGCGAGCTTCCGGGGGATTTCTGTTACGTGCGGGAGAACCACAAAAGCATGGGAAGTGCGCGGGTGATTCAGGCTCTGAACTATGCCTCCGCTTTCCATCCCCATTGGGACTGGACCTTCGCCCATCAATTGCTGGACACCTTCCGGCTTGATCCGAATAAGAAAATCAGGCAGCTCTCCCGGGGGATGGAGTCCCTCGTAGGGAATATTATCGGCTTGGCCAGCCGGGCGCCGCTGACGGTTTATGATGAGCCGGTGCTGGGACTGGATGTTTTGATGCGGGAACGGTTCTACAAAGCACTTCTGGAGGATTATGCCAACCATCCCCGCACCATTCTATTGTCCACCCATCTGATTGACGAGATTGCCCCTGTAGCGGAACGGGTCTACATCCTGGAGGAAGGTACTGTTCTCCTGCATGACGAAATGGAGCGGATCCACATGAGCGCCCATCTGATCCGGGGAAATACGGATGCGGTGGCTTCGTTTACCGCCGGCAAGCGGGTGCTGCACACGGAGGGTTATGGCCGCGGCACCCTTGCCGCTATTTATGGTGAATTGGGTGAGGGAGACAAGCAGCAAGCGCGGGAGTCAGGCATTTCGATTGAGAGTTTAACCCTCCAAAAATTCTTCTCGTATCTGATTGAAGGAGGCAACTGACCTTGAAAGCAATGACCGTTCATATCAAAGCAACCTACCTGCAAATGAGACTGTATATATGGGGCGTCATTCTAATGATTCTGCTGGGAAGACTTGCGGATTGGATTGTTACGCTTAGCACAAACGGCAGCTATAACACTATGCGTCTTTCCGACGGCAATTTGCTGCTGCTGATTCTGCTCTTTTTCGCTGTTGTCCTTCCCCTTCGCTATTTCAAGCGGATCATACATTTAGGGGCAAGCCGGGAGCATTACTTCAAGGGGCTTCTGATTGTATTCGCTATTTGGGCAGCAGCAATCGCATTATTCAATTCGTTCTATCATGTGCTGGAAGTGAATGTATTGCGGAATTACTCCGGTATGGTGGATATGATCGAGGCCTTTCATTGGACAGACTTTGGGGTGGCGGGGTCATTCCTGTACCAAGCCGCTTTTTATGTCATGTTCATGGCATTTCTCTGTTTGTTGGTTTCCGGCTATTCCCACCCGGCAGGCTGGCTGCTCTGGGCCTTGGTGATTACCGCTATCCCGGTGGGAACAGCCATTCCTTCCTTGCGTGTCCATGTGGCGGCCTTCTTCAAGGCTCTATTGTTCAACAACTCACTTCTGACAGGAGTGTTTTTTAACCTTGCGCTCTATGTGCTGTTCGCAGCCGGAGGCTGGTGGTTTACCAGGAGGAGAACGTATTAAACGGACGGGCTGCACGAAGCAAAACTTCCTTCAGAAACTAAAAAGCTGTCCCTTCGCAAATGCGCTTGGGGACAGCTTCTTTGTTCTAAATCAATTCCGACTTCTGCAGCAGACGCCGCACAATGGAGGCCACCTCAGCCCGGGTGACATAAGCCTTGGGGGCAAGCTCTGTATTGCTTCTTCCGGACACAATCCCCGCCTGGATGCTGTCGGCAATGCCGCTCCTGGCCCAGCCGGAGACTTCATCCGCATCGGCGAACGGCTGAAGGATAGTATCCATATCCTTGACGGGAAGCTTCTCCTTCAGGTTGGTAATGACCATCATTTTGGCCACTACAACCATTGCCTCCTCACGGGTGATCTTGTCCTTGGGGCGGAAGGTTCCGTCCTCAAAGCCGCTGATCAACCGGTAGTCATAAGCCGAGTTGATGGCGCTGCTGTAACGATCCGACGCTTTGACATCGGAGAACGGGGCTGCTCCGGTATCCGGACGGATGCCTAGTCCGCGGACCATCAAGGATGCGAATTCGCCGCGGGTGATCTCCTGGTCAGGACCGAAGGTATCTACTCCCGGGTCCTCATAGGCCATACGGAGACCCAGGTCCTCCACCGCCTCCTTCGCCCAATGGCTCTCTACATCCGTGTAGGATACCGGATGCCTGACCACCACATAGGTGCTGTTGGTTAAACTGCTGATCCGGGCATAGGCTTTCCCGTTTTCCTTCATGATTTTGGTAGGCACATGACGGAAAGTGCCGTCGGTCTCGATAACCAAACCGGTTAACGTTCCACTCAAATCTGCATCGTCAGGCAGGGTTATGGTGCGCTCCACAAAAGCGTTGAACTTGGACACACTGGTGGTTTTATCTTTATAAGCGGCTCTGACAGTAAAGTCAACGGGAGGTGCAACCACGGTGAAACCGCCCTTCTCCGCAGCGATCCGCACCAGCTTCATCATGTCTGCGTTGGAGAGAGCAACCTCCATCTGAATCTGAATGTCCTGCAGAGCCACTGATTCTCCAAGCTGCTCCGAGATCGCTTTGAGATCGATATGCTGCGCCGGCAGGGTGTAGGAGGCATAAGGGGTTTTGATTTCAAATACCGCGTGTTTGTCTGCCATACTCCTCATCATTTGACCGTTCATTTCTCCCACAACCGCATCGGTGTGGCCATCCACCTGAACGCTCAGCACCGCATTCTGTCCATCAGCGGCAAGCTTCTCCTCCAGCTTCCGCTGGTCCAGGGTAAAGGTCGTAACCGTCCGGTTATGGACCGTGGCGGTTTTGGCCGTCCCCACACTTCCGGCCGTCCCCTTCACCACAACGTTGGCCGCGGGAGTTTCCGGGGTAACCGCAGGACCTGTTGATTCCCCGGTATCCTCATCCCCGCTCCCCGTTTCCTCCGGTTCAACGGGTTGAAACGGTGTGACGGTATTCGATTCGGAGGAAGCCGCACTTTTCCCCTTGCTGTTGATGGCTTTTACAGTAAAGACGTAGGCCGTCCCGTTCGCCAGACCCTGGACGATAATCGGGCTGGAGGCGCCGGTTTCAGTAATGGTACCTGTGGAATCCGTTACCTCGTAGCCGGTGATGGGGCTTCCTCCGTTATCCGCCGGAGCGGCAAAGCTGACCGCAGCCTGCCCGTCCCCTGCGGTTGCGGCAATATGAACCGGAGCATCAGGAACTGTCGCTGGAGTAGCCTGAACCTGATTGGATTCCGCGCTAACTCCTCCGTCATTCCCTGCTTTTACCACGAAATAATACGTCAGCCCGTTGGTTAGTCCTGCGATGGTATAAGTTGTACCCGTCACCGTGGCAAGGGTGGGCCCATCGAATTGTCCCGTCATCTGGGACATATACAGCTGGTAATAGGTCGCTTCCGTTACGGTATTCCAATGAAGCGTCACCTCGCGGTTCCCTTCAACAGGCGCAAGCTGCTCCGGATTGGACGGCACATCTGGCAGATGGACAGCCTGGGTTACTGTAAAGGACACGTCCGCCATATTGTCCGCCTTCAACGAGACGATGGCAGTGTATGTGCCTGCCGGCAGGCCATCTTTTGCTTTCACCGTAAAGCTGGTTGCGGTTGCTCCGCTGGTTAACGTACCTGCCGGTTGGGTGAACTCGAATTCACCGGCCTGAGGACCGCCGAGCACCGCGGAAAGACTGGTCAAATCCGCCGTACCTGTATTAGAGAAGCTGACGGTTACGGTTTCCTGTGTTCCGGATGCATAACCTTGGATAAGAGGTGCCGCTGTCCGGTCGCCAGGTGCAGAAATGGTGTAGGTAGGTGCGATATCGACCTTTACCCCCGCTGCTGTGCTTGTTGCCGTTGCTGTTTTGGTTCCCGTGGCACTGCTGTTGGTGTTGGTGACGGTCACATAATAATAAGTGGTTCCCGCTGCTTCTGTAGGCGCTGCAAAGGTGCTTCCCGTTGCGTTGGCAATCGGCTGGCCGCCGCTATTGCTGTCCGAGGTATTGGTATACCATTGGTAGCTTAACGTTCCCGCATCGCCCGCCGTTGCCTGTACGGTCAATGTGGCGTTTTCCCCCACGTATACGGTTTTGTCCAGCGGATGGGAGGTAATATCTGGGGTGGCCGCGTCGGTTAGCGGACTAACCGTCACTGCTGCCGCATCGCTGGTTATTGCTGCCGTTGAACCCGGGATTTTGACGGCACAGTAATAATACACAGTGCCTGTTGATGCAGTCGGTGCGTGATAGTAATAATTCTGTGCGTTCACAATTGGCGTTCCGCCGCTGTTCGAATCGGCAGTATTGCTGTACCACTGGTAGCTGACGGACTCGCCTCCGCTTGCCGTAGCTCCGATGATCAGGACGGCGCTGTCGTTGGGCACAACGGAAATATCCTCCGGCTGAGAGTCGATTCCCAAGGTGACCTCTGCCCGTTGGTAAACACCGGAGTTTCCTACTCCTACCCACTTTCCATTGGCATAGATCACGTTTTGGAGCACCAGATTTTCAGCCTCGGGTGTCCAGGTGATTCCGTCTGCGGAAAAAAGCGTCGCATAATCCCCTACCGCCGCATACCCGCCTCCGTCTGCGGAATACGCCACATCATACAGGGAGTAGGCGGTCGGCGAGGTAACCTCCAGCAGAGGAAATGCACTGCCGCTGTTAGGATCGGTGCGGAGAATCTTCCCCCCGCTCCCCACTGCGATGTAGTTCCCTGCCCCATCTGAGGCAACTCCTTGAAGGGTAGGCTCTCCTGCGGCTTTAACAACCGTACTCCAATTGATGCCGTCGGCGGAGGTCATCATAGTTCCCGCTGCGCCAACCGCCATAAACTGGCCATTGGCGTAATTCACATCAAACACCGAGGACGTTCCCGGGGTATTGTATGGCTGCCTGACCCAGGCTGCTCCATCGGCAGATTGGAAGTAGTACAGGGTGGTATTATTCGTAGGAACAACAAATGTGTTATTTCCAAAAGCAATCGAGCTTCTGGAGAAGCTGGGATCCGCCGAATCCACGCCGGTCCAATCGGTGCCATTGGCAGAACGGATTATCGTGGCTCCGGCCCCATAGTTGCCCATCGTAACCGCATAAAAACTTCCGTCTATGTATTCCAGGGCGTTGATGGGGCGGGTGGAGACTGCACTGATGTCCAGAGCGGTCCAATTCACCAGGTTTCCGGATGTATAGAGCTTCCCGTCGGAAGAATTTACTGCTACATACATCCCCTGTCCATAAGCAATTTTGGAAAACTGAGTACCCGACATCTGCTTCCACAAGTAACCCGATACGGAGTCCGCAGCAGCCGCTCCCGTTTGGGATGGAGCAACCATCATACCTCCCAGCACAAGCACACTGCTCAACATCAATATGATCGTTTTTTCTATTTGCCGCCAAACACTCTTCTTCACGATTCTCCCTCTTTTCCGGACAAACCAGGTCACGGTATTGGATGTGGTTGTGGAATGAAATTGCCACCTCGACCACTAGAGAAAATTCGCCAATTTTCATCATTTTCCTCCGGGTTGAATTAGATTTGATCGGGAGTTATATTTCTTTAATGTTAATAGGCGTAAACTAAAAAACGCCCGTTTTAGGGCGTTCCCAGAATTGAAAGCAGTTTTCTGGTGTCTTCCTCTGTAACCTTCCCGTACTTGGACTGTCCTTCAATAATCACTTCTAATATGTCTTTCTGGGGTGAAAGCCAAGCTGCACAAGTGAAGGTTTCATAACTGACCGTAGGATCTGTGTTGACCGTTACAATCTTATAATCAGGCTGTCGGGACATGGATACTTTTGCGTTTTCCCACGGCACATTGAATAAAATATCCAACATGATTTTTACCGCTTCCTGATCTTCGACTTTCTTGTAAACCGTGTAGCCCTGTCCTTCAGGTTTGCTGATATGAAGATTTAGATTTTGCCCATATGATGCTTCTTTTTGATTACAAGCGACAATAGCCAATAGGAATAGCAGCAGCCCGGCAATAAACCACTTTCTCATAAATCGCCTCCTGGTTCTTGCTAACTAAATAACGGAGCCACGCCTGATAATGTTGCGGATGCTTAGTTGTAACGCGGTTAAAACAATGAAGCATCGTTTCCATTAGTCCCGTACTGATCCCGCAATGTGTCCAGCATCTGCCTGATTGCTTCAACCAGCTCAGGAGGCTGCAGCACACGTGCTTCCATCCCCAACCCGATATAATAATGGGCATTGTAGCTAATGTCGGACTTGGGTATCCGGCTTTCAATCCAACCGGTTCCGTCCTCCCGCTTATGGATTTGGGGCTGGGGCCACATCTCCGTCTCGAATCTCCGGCATCCCTCCCGGGTAAGCTCCACATGGATGCGGACTAACTCCGTATCTTTGTCATGCATGTTATCCCAGTTCCCCAAATGAACCTGTTCCGCCTCAGGCAATGCCTCCATCTCCGGTTGTCCGGCTTTTGGCTCCAGGATTTCCGCTGTTTTCATCCGGTCACAGCGGAACAGCCGGTAATCCCGCCGGGTCAGGCAATAGGCCGGGCAATACCACAAGCCATTGCTGGCATAGATGCCAACAGGAAGAATATCCCGTTCCTCCACTCCCGCTTTGCCGTCATATCCGATACGGACAGTCTGCCGCTGGACCGCCGCCTGCAGCAGCACATTCAAAAAAGGCGATGCCTGGCTTCTATACGGCACCTGAAAATCCACCCTGTCCCGCATTTCATCAATTCTGCTGCGGACATCCTGGGGCATATGCAGATAAAATTTTTGAAGAGCGGAGGAGGTTTCCGTTTCGAAGGGGAGGTCGCGGTAATGCCGGAGGGCATGGCTGGCGAAAAAAATTGCCACCGCTTCCTCTTCGCTGAACGCGATGGGAGGAAGCATCCGTTCATTCAGCAGGCGATACCCCCCGTGAGGGCCGACCTCCGAATAAAGCGGCACCCCCAATTCACCCAACTCCTGCAAATCCCGCAGCATGGTCCGGGAGGAAACGCCGAATTCCTCCGCCAGCTCCTTCACCGTGAAGGAACGTTTGCGGTGGACCACAAGCATCAGCTCCATAAGCCGTTTTGACTTGGACATGATAAGCTCCTTATCTTTTTCTGTAATCATGACAATACTTGTCACTATTATAGGGTATAGTCTCTAATAGGACCAGCACCTCAGGTGCCGGAAAAATTCAACGGAAATGGAAGTGTACCCAATGACAGCCGTTCAAGAGCTACAGCAGATGTTGTTTGAGGAATTGGAATTGATCGTGAGGACCACCACGAATCTATTGGCTAAGGTGAAGCCGGAAGGTATAGAGTTCCGCCCGCAGCCCAACATGCGCACCCTGCGGGAGCTGGCTGAACACCTGGCCGCGATTCCTGCTGTGGATCTGCAGATTGTGCAGGAGCATACGGCTGAGGAGGTGCGCGCCGTGGAAAAACGCTTCGAAGCGATGGAATTCGCCAAGCTGGGCGCCGCCATGGCAGAAGGACTGGAGCCGCTGCGGCAGTACATGACCACATTGCCGGAGGAGGACTTCCTCCACAAAAAAACCAAACCCTTCTATCTGGAGCACGGCACAGCCCAAGCTAAGTGGCTCATCGAAATCGTCACCCACACCCAGCATCACCGCGGCCAGCTGTTCACCTACCTGAAGATGCAGGGTTACGACGTGAGCATGTCTGATTTGTATTGAGCTGACCAGTAGGGATTGGCGGTTGAGGCTGAGCGGATGGGAGTGCTCCTTGTCATGGGGGCGGTTGGGGCTGAGCGTAAGCAGCGGCCTTAGCATTGCGGCGGAAATCTAACGGATACCAGCGACCTTATTGTAGCGCCAGAAACCTAACGGACACTAGCGACCTTATTCGAAGGAAAAACGGGGTGTGGGAATTCTAACGGACAAGAGCGCCGCTATTTCGCCCGAGCAGCCTCAAACTGAGTCCCTTTGCCCGAAATAGCGGCTGTGGCTTCCATTAGAATCCAAGACCCCCTCTTTTGAGCCAAATAGCGGCTCTGACCGCCGTTAGATTTGCGGGAGGGGTAAGCACAAACTAAAATAGACCGTCCCCTTCAGTCAAGGGCGGTCTAATTTCAATTGAAGTCGTCTAGGAGCGCAGGACACTAGGAGCCCCCTTCCCATCAGCCGGAAACGGCCCATCTGGTGATTCCCAGGGTACTAAGCATCTTTTTTCCCTTTTTTCGTTTTAAAGCTGTATTGCAACACAAGAATGTAGAGAAGCCATATGCAAACACCTACTACATCAAAAACTATACTCTCATTGTTATTCATGGATCTGACTAATCTTCTTATGTTGAGGGCCAATCCTCCAACACCACAAAGGAGTATAAATAGTCTTGGGAAGTTCTTCAATAAGAACACCTCTCCACCTCCAATACAACTATTATATCGGTTAAATCAAAAAGAGGGTGCATATTCTTATTTTGTTGGTGACTGCAGAAACCTAACGGACTCCAGCGACCTTATTCGGCTGAAAAACGGGGTGTGGGAATTCTAACGGACCACAGCGCCGCTATTTCGCCCGAACAGCCTCAAACTAAGCCCAGTTTCCCGAAATAGCGGCTGTGGTGTCCGTTAGAATCCGAGACGCCTCCTTTTGAGCCAAATAGAGGCTCTGAGGTCCGTTAGAACGGCGGAGATAAGCCAATCCCCAAAATAGACCGTCCCTATGTTAAGGGGCGGTCTATTGGGGTTGAAATCGTATAGGAGTGCATCACGCTAGGAGACCACCTCTCCCTACAGCCGGAAGCGGCGAACATGCTCGTGAAGCTGCTCCTTTTCCAAAATCTCCTTCTGCCTAGGCCCCATCAGATCGAAGTGGGGATACGGCGGATGCTCATGGATGTAAGCCGGATTCAGCCCATGCCTCTTGCACCACTCGGTCAGCACTTTCCGGTCGGAGCAGCCTACCTTGGTCACAGTCCGGATGGACGGAAACCGCGGGTCAGTCCAATAGTGAGTCAGGAACGCAATTTCCCCGCGGGATACCGCCTCTTTCCATTGCTGCAGCTCCTGCCGCTTCACGCCGAATGCCAAGGATTTCACCACCTGTCAGATATGCCACCAGTTTACCTCTTATTGAGGATAGGAGCAACTGCAGGCACACTACTCTACAACACCTCGCCGAACAAAGCGGAATCCTCTTCAAGCCCTTCGGCCAGCCTTCCCCTTAACCCGGTTAACCACTCCGGCTCATTCTCCCACTTCTCACCAGCAGCCCGCAAGACTCGGGTATATCCATACAACTTAGCGAACCGCTTGCATGCGGCCACTATATTCTCAGCATCGCCGGAAACCTCATATTCAGTCCGGTACCCATCCAGAAAACATTGTGTCTTCTGTTCAAAATCCTCCGGAGGGACCTCTTCCCGCAAGCTCTCCAGCGCCTGGTCAATATCCATCACATACCAATGATACATCGCATCATCAAAATCTATGACATGGCAGGTTTGAGTCTGTTCATCATAGAAGACGTTATCGTATTCAAAATCATAATGAATCAAACCAAAGTCAGCCTGCGATTTGGGAAGCGAAGCAAAATACCCTCGCAGCAACTCCGTTTCCTCTAATGCCGCTGTCTCTCCGGGAAATGCGGTCAGCACATCCTGAATCCAGTCCAACACATCAGCATAGGACCATCTTTTGACTTCACCCGGCATATATTCACTGGACAAACGATGGAGCTTGCCCAATGCCTTCCCGTAGCAGACCATAACGTCATCCGGGAAATCGGTACGATCCAGCTGAACCCCCGGAACCCGCTTGAAGACTGATGCAACATAAGCTCCCCATGGAGTCTCCACCTCAACAAGCTTTCCGCCAGCCTTGGATGGAACCGCCTCTAACACACCATACCCCTTGCCGCGCAGGTAAGCAATAAACTCCAGCTCGGCCAGAAGGTTCGGCTTAAGCTTTTCCTCCTGGGGAGCGAACCGCAGGAAATGAGTCGTCCCGTCCCGTTTGAACGGGTAAATCGCATTGGAGGATACCCGGTAATGCTTAAACAGCCCGGTGTCCTCGTAATCCCAATTCTGCAGCAGCATTTCCGCCAAGTCCCGGTTATCAAAAAGATACTTTAGTTTCAGCACGTAGCCAACATCTCTCCTTTTAAGCTTGGATTACCATCACATTTCTGATCCTTTCAATTGTACCTGGAAACCTCCAAAAGGCTTAAGGGAGAGTTTATATATATTAAAACTAGGGTCAGCTTCGGCTAACCGCTGTTCCTTCATTCATCCGGCAAAATGTTCACCAGGTGCTTCCAGAAGGTCAGACCATCCTTTAATCCGGCAAAATACAACCACTCCTTTTCAATCGTGCAGCGGAAATTGAGATTCTCTTCCCATTCGAGAATCTGCCGGTACTGCTCGGAGGTTAATTGCAGCTTCAATTCGGTGGCCAATTCGTCCTGCTGTTGAGCAAGCTCATTCACTTCATCCAAGTGAAACGCCTCAATCGAACGCTCCAAAAAGCGCAACTCAAAAGCAGGCCGCACCCATTCCGGCCAAGGTTCGGGCATGTGGGTTTCCTCCTTCTTCCCCGTGTCATCAATCTTGATATTTTTTCTTTAGGAATACATAATCGATTATACAATTGACTAATATAAGTATCAATAAATTAATTTTTGACCATTAAATATGTATTTCTTAAAGAGTAAGTTACATCTACACTCAACATGAGGTGTAGGCATATGTCTGAAATCCTGGTTAATGTAGGAAAACGAATCCGTGAAATTCGAAAGTCCCGTGGTTTATCCCAAGCCGCTTTAGCAGAAAAATGTGGTTTTACCTTTTCCTATATCGGTGGTGTGGAACGGGCAGAAAAGAATATCTCTTTGTTAAACCTGGAGAAAATTGCAGAGGGTTTAGATGTAGGTGTCCATCAATTTTTTACGTATTCTTATCAGTATGAACAATTATCAAATAATGAAGCAACAATCAAAGAAATCGTTTCCTTGCTGATCAATCAAGATTCGCAATCCATTGAGATGGTGAAAAATATCGTAGCAGAAGTGTTGAGGAATTCAAGGCAGTAAAATAAGTTATCTCCATAAGACCTAATGAACAAGCGCTCTCTAGACGCTTGTTCTATTTATGTTAGCAACTGGGGAGGTGTTCCTTTGATATGAAATTGAGCGAAGCCCGGAATCAAAAAAGCTTAACCCAAGAGCAGGTTAGCCGCGCTATCAATGTTTCCCTTAAACACTACCAGAATATCGAGCATGGACTGACCTCTCCCACGGTTAATATCGCGTTGCATATTTGTGAAATTTTAGGGGTAGACCCGCGGGAGATAGATGAATGGAAAGATAGGCGAAAGGAAGAAAAGTTGTAGGGTGAGGTACATTTTGAGTCAATCATCAAGCAAACCCAAGCGCACTCCCATGTTGACAACAATTATTGGGGAGATATTGAAAGAAAACCCGGTTGACCAGAACCAACCTTCGCCAAGAGGATTTAGCAGGTATCCGCGGGGTGGACTGAGCCTACAATTCCCTGATCGAGAGAGGCAAAAACGAACCATCAGTCAGCAAATTATTTGAGCTGTGTGAAGCCATGAACCTTTCACCGCCTGAATTCTTTTCAATGTTAATCAAAGCCACAAATACAGAGTCATCTGTTTCCGCGGCTTGTTTTTTGATTTTTACGAAGTGTAATTCATTTATCCTCCCCCTCACCCCTCATAATACGCCTTTACCTTTGGCGGGAAAGGCAGCCTTTCTTGTTTCATGAGGTCCACCAGCTCGTCAAACATATCCATATAGCCAAACTCCAAGCTGATTTCAGCGAAGTCGGTTATGTACCCGAGATAACCTGGAAAATGAAAGGTACTCTCTTGCAGGTATGGATCAGCCTTGGCCGCATCCCAATGCTTCCGGAATTCCAGGCGGTCATGCTTATAAAAATCCATTCGGCTTTCATAAATACTGTTCATGACAAAACACTTATTAGGGTACACCTCTGTTTTGAACATTTCCTCGATTCTCTCAAATTCCTTCAGGGCTTCAATTTTACTACCAGATTGATAGAGGGTTGTCGCATAATTGCAAAACAAATGAAGATCATTCGTTTGCTGATACAGCTTCAGAAAATACCGGGCACCGAGGGCTCTGTGTTTCGCATTCTTGGAGTCGGATAATTCATAGGCAACATCTTTTTTGTCGCGCAGGTCCAACGAATCAAAATCCATTGCCATCAGCTTGTCCAGCCGGTTTCTTCTCCGTTTTTCCGCCTTCTCCAGCTTCTCCAGCTCTTTTAGATATGTGACGGCCTGAGGGGAGTCAGGGAATTGCTCCAGTCTCGCACGGACCTTTTGCAGGGTGCTGCCGACATCATCCACATATACTTCAAGGGCACATTCAATTTCAATGTAACTGATAAAAAGCGCAAGCTGCACATTTTCCAGCCCAACATCCTGATCATGCTCTTCTAAATAGGCTAAGATGTTTGTCAGAGCCTTTTTATTTTCCTTATACTGCTTCCTTACCTCCAGAGGCAAGGCTTTTTCATCAAATGGCTTTTTCACAGGGGCACCCTCTCGGTTTTTGTCAAATTCAGACTCACTCCTCAAATATCGGCTCAATATGCGTCATAATAAACTCAATCCGGTCCTTCACCTCCGGCACATAAAGCGACGCGATGGAAACGACCAATTTTTTCTTAGCATTGATATAAATGACGTTTCCTCCGTCTCCCATGGCGGCGTAGATTTGCTCGTCTTCGTTTATAATCCACCAAAGGTATCCATACGAGAGCTCCCCCCAGCGGCTATGCTCCCGAGTGCTTTCCTCGATCCAACCGGCCGGGATAATTTGTTCGCCATTCCAGATACCGCCGTCTGCATACAGCTGGCCCAGTTTCGCCATATCCCCAGATGTCAGGAAAAGTCCCCAGCTAGCAGTATTAATCCCTTGGGGGTCAACGACCCATCCGGTTGTATTCTTATCGTTCATCACGGCATAATGCTCTTCTTCACTACGCAGCACTACATTGTGCGGAACCTGGATACCCAGCGGTGAGAATAGATGCTCCGTCGCAAACTCCAGTATGGATTGTCCCGTTGCCTGAGCCAGAATGCCGGATAAGATGTGGGTTCCGACAATGGCTGAATAGGTGAATTCGCCGATTGGCCCATCGCCCCCCAATAAATCCAGGGCAGCATTCATCCAATTCTCACTGGCAAAAAACTCCTGGTATGGTTCCAACTCGTATTTATAGGGAGCCGTCATGGTCAGCAAATGTTTGATCGTCACGTTTTGTATGGTGGTTTCCCCAGCTTTCACCACATAGTCCGGGAAAAAGTCCAGTACCTTCTGGTCCACACTGCGAATTAGGCCTTTACCCATGGCGATCCCAATCAACGCGGAGAACACACTTTTGGTCACCGAATACACATGAAGAGCGTTACCGGCGGTATAGCCGTTGAAGTAGTGCTCCAAGCATGTGATGCCGTTTTGTTGTACAACAATCCCTGCGATATTACTATAATCCCTGCTGATTATCTGTTCAAGCTCCCTTAATTTCCTCTGATCCATACCATCCATTCCTCCTCGAGTGATAAAGAGTACCTTCACAAAAATGGTATAATGATTAAAAATACTTTTCAAGGCCTTTTTAAAAATTTATTAGCGGAGGAGGATCCAAGGATCTCAAACGGCGTACGCCAAAAAAGCCGCTAACATGCGGGAGGGTCCCCAGTGTTAACGGCCTACTGTTCATTTTCCCCGAGAGTACCGGTAGTTATCTGATGTTCCTAACCACCACGGGATAAAGCTGCTCCACAAAAATCGCATATCCTTTACCTGTTAAATGAGAAAATTGGTCATCTTGGAGTGTGCCTTCAGCACCTAATACACCTTCCAGGAAATTAGGAATCAGATCCGTCTGATAATCTCGGGACAACCGAGCATACATCTCAAAAAAGTCATTCTTTAATGTAACTCCGCCTTTTTGGGCAATGTTTTGGAGCTTTTCTTCCAACCCGGCATCAGCCGGATAACCTTGGTATCCTACGATAATGACCTGAGCTCCGGCACCTCTCGCACGTTCAATCATCTCTGACAAGTTATGATAAATATCCTCGATGCTGGAGCCTCTTCTCAAATCGGCCACACCAAAAAGCAGGATCACAATATCCGGTTGATACTCCGCTAAAGCCTCCCCCAGTCTTGCTGCGCCGTCCTTCGAGGTATTTCCGTTAATCCCCTTATTCATGACCTTGCAGGAGTAGCCGTTGTTAGTTAGCTTCTTCTCCAATTGGGCCGGGTAGGCTTCGTTCCGCTCTACGCCTGCACCGTATGTATTGCTGTCTCCTATTGCGAGAATAGTTGTATTCGTTCCCATAGTGGCACCTCACTTAATCAGTTTGATATGTATCGAGATTCTAATAATATCACAGGCCTTACTTGGCGAAAATCAGTAGGTTTGAAAATGTAACGAATCTGAGCCACGCTATTCTTTATCCCGGGAGGCCTTTCGAGGCCATTCTCAACAAAATAAGCTCTTACAGAGTCGTTAGCCAACATCAGACCAACGCCCGACTCATAATAGCGTCCACCTGCACATGGGGGTGGAGGCCGTCGTCTGCCAGCCCGTCGCGCAGGGTTAGCCTACACCTCCTACGCCACCTTCGCCCGTGTTTTCCAGACCCGCTTTCAGATGTCCCCTAGCGCCTACAGGAAACTGAGGGGCGGATGAATGATAAAGATTCGTCGACATGATCAAAAACCGGCAAAAATCCTCATTATCCCCCTGCAACGAAGGGTCCGCTTGGTTTTTTAAGAAAAGGATATGTTCCCGGTACGCCCTATAAAAATCATACGCCGGGGAGGCACAGTAGGTAAGGCCCTCCAACTGATAATAGTCAATTACCTTCCTGGCAGTTACCGGATGGATGAAGATCTCCTCGTAGGGCCTGCAATAGCTTGGACACACCGTCAACACCGGCCATTTCGCCATTTTATACCCGTCCAGCACAGACGTTATCTGATGAAATCCCGATCTCTGATTACCATACAAGAATTCCTGCATGCCGGCAGATAATTGCTGTTTGTGATTGTCGTGCATGAAATGGATGGCCTCCTGGAGCTTCACCTTTTCGAAGAGCGAAATGAAAGGGGACTGGCCCACAATGACACCCATACTATCCGCAATATGGCTTGGTGAATCGAATTGCTCCATGGAGAAGCTTTTCTGCGCCAGCTTAACCAGATGTTTACCCTCGCGTTTCTGGGCAATTTCCAGCATAAGAGGATTCATAATCCCCCCTGGATAGAGAATCAAAAACCGTTCCTCCGCTTCCTTCAACCTAGTCAGGTCCATCGCCTCATCCACCTTTTTTCAGCATATGGTTGCTGTGCCATTCTTATCTTGCCTGTCATACCATCGAGCGTAGCATGGACGGGAGTTTTATGGGGAACGAATGCGCAAAACGTCACCGGATTAGCGCAAAATGTATGTTTTCTATCATGACATCCAATTTTTCCTATGGTAAACTTACTTCTGAAGTATTGGGTAGGAGGGCCCGGTATGCTGCATATTGCGATTTGCGAGGATGACCGAAGGGAAGCCGCATACCTCCGCAAGCTGCTCGAGCAATTTGCCGCCAGCAGCGGTGTGGAGCTGTCCTGCACAATATACGAATCGGGCTTCGCGCTTGCTGATGCTGCAGAACGCCGCCCCGCCTTTGATATTATTCTTCTGGACGTAATGATGCCCGGCTTAAACGGCTTGGAGACGGCAGCCGAAATCAGGCGGGGGAACGATCATGTGAAAATCATCTTTCTGACCTCCAGCTCCGAATTTGCAGTGGCCAGTTACGCCGTTGATGCGTACTTCTATATGCTAAAGCCTCTCTGCGAGAATACCTTCTTCCGCATCATGAACAAGGCCTGCAAGGAAATTCAGGCAGAGCGCTCCAGCAGCATTGTGGTCCATAACCACAGAAGTATCGCCAGGCTATTTATTGCGGAGCTTGCCTATTGTGAGATTATCAACAAAACCATATACTACCACCTGGCCACGGGCGGGGTCCTGGATGGGCCGGGCAGCATGTCCGAGCTGGAGCAAAAGCTGTCGCCTTACCCCTTTATTGTCAAGATACACCGGTCATACATGGTCAATCTAAGGCATGTACAATCCTTAACCGGCAAGGAAATCACCATGATGACAAAGGATATCCTTCCGCTTTCACGCGGCCGTTTCGATTCCATTAAGCGGGCGTTTCTTTCCCTGCCCTTTGAGGGGGGGCATGCCTGAATGCTTGCTGCAGTGGAACAGATCAACTATCTGACCGTGCTGCTGTTCGGTGTGGTGTTATCCGTTGCTTTCTCCGGTGTTGATCACAACAAAAAAAACCGGATCGCGGTTCTGCTCCTCTTCCTCCTGCTTACGCTCATTCAGGCGGTTTTTTATCATACATGGGGACTGGAGCGGACAAAAGAGCTTTATCCGCTCATTACCCATCTGCCGCTGATTATGGCTCTGGCTGTCTATTTCAAGAAACCCTGGGTGCTGTCTGCCGTTTCCGTGTTATCCGCCTATCTCTGCTGCCAGGCCCGGCGCTGTTTCGGAACAATAACGCTTTTACTCTTTCATGATATGACCGTAAATTATGCGGTACAAATCGCGATGACGCTCCCTCTCCTGATCATTCTGATCCGTTATGTTGCCCCACAGATGCGGAAGCTAATGTGCAACCCCCACCGTTCCGTGCTTTTTTTTGCCGTAGTGCCGACCGCTTATTATCTGTTTGATTATATTACGACCGTATACACCGATATCCTGCATAACGAAATCTTCGTTACGGTAGAGTTTATGCCCTCCGTTATGGCCGTTTGTTATTATTTGTTTGTGGTGATACATACCAACGAAATGCAAAACCGGCACGAGCTTGAGAAGGAGCGCCAGATTCTCTCCGTTTTGGCCAATCAAGGACTGATGGAGCTGGAGAGTCTGCGCCGCTCACAGCTGCAGGCTGCCGTCTATCATCATGATCTGCGCCATCACCTCCAATTTGTGGATGCTTGTCTCCAGAACGGCAAGCTGGAGGAGGCCCGCGCTTACATTGAGGAAGCCAGCAGTGAGATTGAACGGAATTCCATCATCCGGTACTGTGAGAATGAAACCGTCAATCTGATCCTATCCTCCTACGCGACAAAGGCAAAAAAAGCCAATATCAAGCTAATCTGCAAAGCGGACCTGGCCCCGGATATCGGCGTTCACGCAACGGACCTGTGTGTCATTTTGGCCAATGGGCTGGAGAATGCCCTGCGCGCCTGCGAGCAGGTAAACGGAGAACGGTTTGTTTCACTGGTTGCCCACCGGCAGATGTCCAGAGTCTTCCTGCAGATTCAGAACTCCTATAACGGACAGATTCTTTTTGCAAACGGACTCCCGGTCAGACCGGAAATCGAGCAAGGTTTTGGCGTCAAAAGTATGGTAATGACCATCGAGAAGCTGGGCGGACTCTGCGATTTCTTCGCCGAAAACGGAGTGTTCACCATGCGGGCTTCTATGTAGGCAGTGATCACAAACAAAGCACATGTATCCACGATTAGGATGGTGTGAGGTTGGACAAACAATCGGTTTATGAAACCAACAGCCGAACCGTTAAGCCTTTGACTCTGCCTTTGGGGAAGCTATTATAATGATGGCATATCGCCAAGGTTAGGGAGGAGATTGGATCATGGACAGTTTCTTGAAAATCCGGGAGGTTTCCGCTAAATACGATATTACGTCCCGGACTCTCCGTTATTATGAGGACATGGGCCTTATCAGCAGCGTACGAAGTGACGAGTATGCGTACAGAATGTATGACGAAGCCGCCATGAAAAGGCTGGAGCAAATTCTTATCCTGCGCAAGCTCAATATCAGCATACGGGATATCCAGTCCATTTTCAGCGCGTCCGGCTCAAGTGTAGTGTTGGAGGTCCTCAGTAAGAAGGTGGAGCATATAGACGATGAGGTGGCGCTATTACACGAACTAAAGGAGATTGTACTGGCATTTATCCATCAAATCGAACAAATGGACTTCAGCTCCGATTCGGATGTGCGGTTGATTTACGATAAAGCGAAGGATATCGAATCCCGGTTAACCCACGTGGACTATATCGGCAAACCGTCGAACATGAACCGGCTCCTGGAAGTGACAGAACTGCTGGAGAAAAAGCCGGACGTAAGATTGGTGGCTTTACCTGCGTGCAGAATGGTCACCTCCGGAGTGAAGACGGGAGAAAACCACGAGAGGTTCGAAGCCATGTGGACGAGTCTAGACGACAAACGCATTGACCGGTTTTATCCCAGGGATTTCATGTTCCATGATCAAGAAAGCGGCAGTCCGGTTTGGTATTACGCCATTGAGGATTGGGTGACTGAAGCGGATACGGAGGGTTTTGCAATCATCGGATTCGAAGGTGGGCTTTATGCCACCTCGATTGTGCATGACTTCGACGTCAATGAAGTGATGAAGGTGTACAATGGCATCAAGGAATGGCTCGCCCAACATGATAACTTGACTTACGATGAACGGCCCGGGCATCCGGTTATGTTTCATGTAACCAGACCCGATACTTACGGGCTCTTAGGCTACAGACAGGTGGAATATTTTTTCCCGGTAAAGCCCATTTACTGTTCGCTTGAATAGCCGGTGATCACACAAAAACGCCCTCCCGTTCAAGGGGGGGCTATAATTCTACTACTCTTCTATTTTCCAGATTACATTTTCTCCGTAATTCTTGCCCCAATCGTACATCGCCCGCAATAAGGGCATCAAGCTTTGACCATATTCCGAGAGGGAATATTCCACCCGCGGCGGCACCTCGGCATATATCTTGCGCTGGATCAGCTGGTCTTCCTCCAGCTCACGCAGCTGGTTGGTCAATATTTTTTGGGTTACGTGGGGGATCAGACGCTTCAGCTCGCTGAACCGTTTGGTGCCTTCCAGCCCAAGATGCCATAATATGATGAGCTTCCATTTGCCGCCTATTACAGCAAGAGTCAACTCCTTCTCGCAGTTGATTTCCTTCAAATTGATGCGTTCCTTCACCTCGGCGGCCATGAACCAGGTCTCCCCTCATCATTTTTTTCGGACGAATCTAGGATATCTCTTCATACTACACTACAGCAGGCCGCAGATGCAAAAAGGATCTATCAACCATATATGTACAAAAAGACCGGAATCCTGATGAATCAGAATCCCGGTCCTCGCTTCGCTTATTCCAGGTTGGCATGTCTGCTGAACATGTCCGAACCGGAGACGCCTTTCTTATCCATCAACAGTAACACCAGGGTGTCCAGCCCCAATAAGAGACCTTGCTCGAACAGCGAACCCATAGGCTGGATGGTAAACGCTGCGCGGGAAGAAGCGGTATCCTCCTTCACCGATGCCGGGATTCGAACGGTAACACCCGCCAATTGCCCGATGGAGGATTGGGGCTTAATTGTAACCAGCCCAATCCTTGCTCCTACGCTTGCAGCTTTTTTGGCCATCAGCAGCAAACTTCCCGTTTCACCCGACCCCGAGCACAGCAGCAGCATATCCTTCGGGCCAATTCCCGGAGTAACCGTCTCCCCCGCCGTATAGGCGTGCAATCCCATTTGCATCAGCCGCATAGTAAATGCCTTGCCCATCAAACCGGAACGGCCTGCCCCGGCAACGAATATTTTCTCGGACTGGAGAATCTGTTCAGCCATAGCCTGCATGTCCACGTTGTCGAGTTGGCTGAGTGTCAGCTCCAGCTCCTTCAAGATATGTGCTGCATATTGTCTGCCTCTCATGCCGCTTACCCTTGTTTGATCAGCCGCTGAATTTCGGAAGCGACTGCAGCCTTATCCGCCGCTCCGGTAATTCCGCCGCCCACAATAACCAGATCCGGGTTGGCCTTGATCACCTCAGACAGGGTCTCCAGCTTGATGCCGCCGGCAATGGCTGTTTTCGCATGGGTCACCGCCCGTTTGATGGTTTGCAGATCCTCGAATGGGTTTTCTCCGGCAGCCTGCTGGTCATATCCCGTGTGAACACAAATATAATCCACGCCCAGCGCATCCACCTCACGTGCACGCTTCTCCAGATCCGCCACGTTTATCATATCCACCAAAATTTTCTTATTTTGCTTCTTGGCTTCCTCAACAGCACCTTTGATGGTCATATCATTGGCAGCACCCAGGACTGTGACCAGATCCGCTCCCGCCTCAGCCGCCTTCATGATTTCATAGCCGCCTGCATCCATGATTTTCAGATCAGCCAGCACCTCCAGATGCGGGAAGGCTTCTTTCATTGCTTTTACCGCATGAAGACCTTCGTTAATTACAATAGGTGTGCCGATTTCCACGATGTCCACATAGGGTTCCACCTCTTTTACGAGAGTGATTCCGTCCGGGATATTAACCAGATCCAATGCCAGCTGCAATTTCATATGAGTAGTCTCCTTTGTTGTTGGATTGTGAAGGGAATAGCCCGCTTTACTCCATTATTGTAGAGTCGAACCTTCCGGTGGGGAAGTACGCACTTTGAAGTGGTGTAGTTACGTGGACGAAACTATTGGGTATTTCCTGCACAAAAAAACCTCCCTTTAGGGGAGGCGCAGATTATTATCTAAGGTTTTACCTACTCCATCAAACGGTCCCGGTCCTCGGCCATGGGAGGTTTTTCGAACCAGCCTTTTTCCAGCATGAGCTCCGCTCCATCCTCTGAATATAACAATTGCTCGCCGATAAGCTTTAGGTATTGGGCAGATAGATCCCTTCTCATACACACGGCCTGTCCCGCCCCATAAAAACCGACGGCCGCCGACGATAAAAAAGCGGTGTGAAACATAATGAGCTTATCCGAAAATGGGGATGTCGTCGAATTGGTAACCATGGATTCCCAGGAAATCGGGAAATTCAGGTTACTCTCCATGAAAAAATTGTTGAATGCCTCTGTCACTTTGGTGGAGAGCTCCAAGCCTCTTTGCAAATACATTCTCAGCTTCTTATCATGGGCGACCTGGGCGAATGCCATGGATATGGCTTTGCTCAAATAAGTCTTGTTCATGTTAAAGGTGATATTGCTGATTTCTATGGCTGTTAAGGGTCTGCGCTTTCCAAGCCAGCCTGTCATGAAGGTTTTCTCCGCCAATTCGGGGAATTCCGGAGAGTAGATGTATGGAGGCCGTGTATACAGTCCCTTAGCGAGAGCCAAATCCATAATGGCATTATATAATGCAATCGTTTCATTCAGACAATCAGTATAATACCGGCGCATATCCGCCCGGCAGGATACCTGGAGAGAAACGGCATAGCCGGTCATTCCGTGGTACGACATGATGAGCATATAGTTTAGAAAAAAACTGTCCAAAAATAACCGCGGCGCTTTAATATTGACATCCTGCTCCGTAAAACCTATTGGAATGGGAAATTTTTCAGTGGTCAGAATTTGTTTTATGCTCAGTACATGGCTTTCGGATAAGCCCAGAGCGATTTTATATATCTCTTTGATTTCTTGATCAAGAATGATCTCCAATGCATATTTACTGAAGCAGATCGACATGGAATCATTCATAAATTGAGCCCACAATGCGGCAATCTCTGTTGAGGTTAGGATGGTGTTCAAATCATGATCCATTTCGGAAAAGACCTCCATTGTCCGGGCAATTTAGTCTGCCTCACAATTCCCACTCACGGCATTCTACAACATTAAGATGGTTCCGTTATAGCTAAATTATTCATAAAATTGGAAAACCACACTTAACATTTTGAACAAGGCGTACAGGGGTACGGTACATTTCTCCGCAAGAAACCCGGCTGCTCAAGGCAACCGGGTTGGGATGGGACTATTGGATCCACGCAAATTTATATCCGCAGCGAGCCACGGAAGCCTCTGGCCCCATAGTAGGAGTCAGCCCCGTTATGGTAGAAGAAGACTTGTCCGTACCGGTAATCGCCGAAAAGTGCTCCGCCCAGCTTCCTCATCTCGGGAGGGGTCTTGACCCAGCTGGAGGTTTTGGCATCGAACCTGCCCAGCTTCTGCAGCTCACGGAACTGGTCTTCCGTCAGGATCTCGATCCCCATATCTGCAGCCATTCCCATAGCACTATTTTCCGGTTTGTTTTGCTTCCGGGCGTTCAGGGCTTCGTGGTCATAACACACACTTCTCCGTCCAGTGGGGCTCTCCGGCGAACAGTCCATGAAGATCAACTCATCTGCAGCCTCATCGTACCCAACCACATCCGGTTCGCCGCCGGTCCTCTCCATTTCATGGAGTGACCAGAGCTTGCCGTCAGCCGCTTCCAGCTTACGCTGTACATCGGCCCATTCCAGCCCTTCGTGACGGTTCAGGTTTTTCTCAAACCGGACTTTAAGGATACCTAACAGCTCTTCCTGCTGCTCAGCGGACAACGCCTTCTTTTCATTCGTCACGATAATCCCTCCGTTTGTAAGCTTCTTATATGTTCTGCATCACAGCCGAAACCATACGGATTTACACAAAAATTCCAGCCCTGCCTCATCATCCTCTGCCAGACTGGGGAGGATTGCCTCTCCTTTTTATACCCATAAGAAGAAGAATCATATAAATGATAATGGCCATAGAATCCAATAACGTACCGCCCAGCGCCGAAGCATCTAGAATGATGGTTACACCGAGAATAACCAGCAGCCGGACAAGCAGAATCGAAGCGATAACCCATGCGGCAAAACGGACCTTGGAAGGCTCACGCACCATGGACATCATCAGGAAGGCGATGCCAAAAATCAGATTTTCTGCGGTAATAATATGCCATACATACGTAAACACGATTCGGGTCTGGAGAGATACTGCATCCATATCCAGTTTGGGCAGCTCAACAGACTGTCCGTTCCAGGCATGGGTCACTGCGAACAGAATGGCAAGAATACCAGCGATACAATAGTACGGATTTCTAATCCTCATGGCCATCACATCCCTCCTCCAATATGAGTGGTGCCTTCCCCCGGATATTCTGGTAAATATTCCGTACAGTCTCTGCCAGCCGGCGGTCGCTATCCGGATTCAGGTCCCTTAACGTTTCGGCTGTTGCTTGGAGTAATTCGCTGATGTTTTCCAGGTGCTCGATCTTCTTCCTGGTCTCCGCTTGTTTGGCGTCCAGGAAGGAAGCAAGCTCATCGCAATCAGCAGGGTCAATATGCTGCATTTTATGAAAATGAAACTTACTTTTGATTTCCTCCAGGGTAAAATCCGCGTATTGCAAAATTTGAATGTTCATCAAATCAATCAGGTCTTTCTTAGAATAACGGCGGTAACGGTTCTCCTTACGCGATGGCGATACAATTCCCTTCCGGTCATAATACCGGAGCGTATCCTTCGGAATCTGGAGCAAACGGGAGACCTCTTGAATCGAATAGTGTTTATCCATGCATCAAGAATAACATTGGAGCGCACTTCAATGTCAAGGAACGTTTGTAAAAGTTTTCTAACGAATCTCACGAACCTTATTTCGCGAAAAAGTGGCCGTTTGGAAATCTAACGAAACTGAGCCACGCTATTGCTTACACTGGAGCTCATTTCTACGTCTTTTGCCAGAATAAGGCGTCTCAGATTCATTAGAGCTGGAAGAAGAGCCAAATTGGTGAAATAGCGTGGCTGAGATTCGTTAGAAAACTCATATAGAGAAAGACTCTTTACGTTTAAGATATACCGGCTAAATCCGGCTTCAGTATCCGTCCCGTCAATCTGGTAGTATTTAAACCGTCGTTCCGATTTGGGATAAATCTCGGAGACGATGACAGCCATTATCCTGTAATCCGCCCTCTCAAACAAAGAACTGAATTGGATAACGGATGCGCCTCGTAATACGCTTTATCCTTATACTTCAACAGTTCCCCGAATATATGACCATTTTTCATACTGTGGGCATGGATGAGCAGGACAGGAGACTGAAGAATATTACAGCGGATATCCAAGAAGGGCAGCCCATTCTGATTTTCTTTTTTGTCATAATATCCGCATTCTCGGCATACAGGCTATGGAATTCGGGAAGCATCTCTGTCCCTTGCGCCGGGATAATTCTTTTCGTACTGATCGCAACTGGAGAATTCAAATCCATGATGACGGAATACGGATGAACGATTTGATCATCCATCATTCGCTCCAAATTTGTTATTTGCTTTTTGGACCAGTAGAAATCAAGGAAATAGCAGCTAAGATCAACCGCAGAATATCCGAATATGAGGAGAAGGGCGGGAATAAGAATTTTGTTGGTTTTACTCATAAGGCTTGCCTCTGCTTCATCCGGTACATCTCCATGTCGGCCTGCCGGAGAAGCGCCAAAAAATCATCTTTATGGGAAGGTTGGAGGGTAGAAATTCCATAACTGAAGCTTACCGGGTAAGGTTTTCCCCATGATTCGCCTTGTTCCCGGGCTTTCTCCTTGGCACGTGCCAAAATCTGCTTGGATGTAACGGGTGCACAGTTCCTAAAAACGATCAAAAATTCATCTCCGCCGTAACGACAAAGAATATCCGTATTCCGGATGGAAGTCCGCAGGATATCCGACAGGGCAGTAATGTAATGATCCCCTTCCTCATGGCCCAAACAATCGTTTACCTTTTTTAGACCGTCCAAATCCAGAAAAGCAAGGGTATGTGTTTCACCGCAGGAGGCTTCCAGAAGCGCATCCACATGCAGTAGCCCGCCTCTCCGGTTCAATAGACCGGTTAAGGGATCTGTGACAGCAGAGCAGAACAGCATTCTGCTTTTGTCTTCAGGAACAGTTAAATCACGGACTATATGAAGAAAAACAGGAGAGTTTCCCCACAGGGATAACCGGTCACTAAAAATCCGGAAGCAGGCGGAATGTGCACAATCCATCACATATTCATCTAACGGGTACTCAAGACATACATCGCTTTTCTGTTGGATGAACTGCAAAAGGTACTGCACTTGCGCACTTGTGCTGAGTAGGTTTTCCGCAGAATCCATAAAGCGGCGGGCTGTGGAGTTTACATACAAGAGCGTCCGGTCAACGCCTGTCATAAAAATTAAAATCCGTTGATCATGTTGAAGCTGCCTCAATACTGTTTCATGAACCATCCGCGTCCCCTCGAATTTTCTGATGGAATATCTGATTTCTATTCAAGGATACAGAGAGATGATGGACATAACACAAAATTGTTCCCACTGGAAATAAATCTGCTCCGAATAACACTGCCGGTCTTCATTCGGGACAAAAAAGATGAAATTGGGAACACCCGTTATAGTTAACTCACTTCATCATGTAAACTGCTTGAATAGTTCCCCTTTTCTAATGAAAGGCTAAAAAAGACAAGGTGGTGCGATGAATGATCCATATCTATCTGTGCGATGATAGCCAGTCCTCATTAAACACATATGCAGGGCTAATAAGCGATCTTGCAGCAAAGCACCATATTGAGATTTCCCTTCATTCTTTTTCCAGCGGAGAGGCCTTACTGTTTCACTTATCTGAATGCACTTACAAAGCGGACATCATTTACCTGGACATTCTAATGGAAGCAACCAATGGAATCGAAACAGCCCGAAAGCTGCGCAAGCTGGGCTGTCATGCGGAAATTATATTTTTGACCACAAGTGAAGATTTCGTATTCGAAGCCTTCGATATTGCCCCGGTCCATTATCTGCGCAAGGAATCCACCCCGCGGGATAAGTTCGAGCAGGTTTTCTTGAGAGCCTTGTCTCTGGCAGAGAAGAAGGAGGCGGAGATGTTCTTCTTTGAGTCTTTCGGAGTCAAAAAAGGGGTTTTAATAAAGAGTATTTCTTACTTTGAGGTTTTGAAGCGAGTTTTGACGGTTCATTCCGCCAACGGAGAAACCATGCAATTTTACGGAAAAATGGAGCAGGTAGAAAAACAATTAGCCGACAGGAATTTCCTGCGTATTCATCGTTCGTTTTTAGTCAACATTGCCTATATTGCCAGCTTTATGTCCCAAAATGTGGAGCTTAAAACGGGAGAAACCCTCCCCATCGGAGTCACTTATACTCAATCCTCCAAGAAGGCTTTTTCCGATTACCTGGCCAGCTCCCATCTCTACATGCTTTGACAACCTGATAAAAGAAGGGACGACCGGTCTTGCTCTTCATGATCATGGCATTTTCGGCAATCGGTTTTTATACAATTATCTATATCAAATATATGGATGAGCTTTTTGACCGCATCCGTCCTCATTCCCTGTGGGGGTGGGCAGCCTCCTTGTTTTCTCTTCTCATCTACATCCTTATTACAATCATGGGCTTTCACCGAGTTGGATTACTTATCATGATGGCAGGCATGCTGGTCATTACCCGTTTCTTGTACCGAATGAGCAGAATCCAGATGATATATGCCAGCAGCCTGTATGTATTTGCAGTGTTTAGCAGCAGAGGGATCATAGCCTCTATTTTTTCTCTGGCTCAGCACAAAAGCATTGGGCAGGTACTAACCGAGAGGTATTATTATCTCATTTTATTTTTGGCCGTTATTCTATCCATTGTCATTAATTGGACATTGCGATTCAAGCTTGCTCCCGACGACCTAAGCAAACATCTGGTAAACAACCCTTCACAATTGCTGATTGTAGCTATTTTCCTTCTTACTCAAATCTTCTATTTGCTTCTTATTAATAATGGACGTTTTCTTACAATGCCAGGGAGCTGGTTCTCTGTTCTTTATTTGGCATCGTGCCTGATCAGCAAAGCGGGATTCGTCTTTATTATTTACCACACTCTGAAGGTGTCCATCCTGCTTCAATACGAACACCAAACCTTGCTTTTGCAGGAGCAATTAAACAGACAAATAAACCACTACCGTGCCTATCAGGATTTCACCAAAAGCTTCCGTGTGTTCCGGCATGATTTTATCCAGATGATGAGTGGTGTCAAGTCCCTCCTTCAGGGCGGTGAACAAGAGAAAGCGGTCCGGCTTATGGACGAAATCTACGATACCATGCGGAATAATGTCCGCATTCATAACATGTATGCTAACCACATGCTGCTAGATGCGATCCTGCAGGATACGGCCAATATCTGCAAAAACAAAGAAATTGAGTTCACGGCCACCCTCCATCTTCCAGACCAGCTGCCCCTCGGTGATTTGGAGACCATCCGGATATTCACAAACCTGTTAGCCAACAGTGTGGAAGCATGTACCAATATGGAGCCTTCAGCCCAACGTTTTCTTCGGATTAATGGGGCTAGCATCAACGGATGGATGTATGTGGAGATCGTCAACTCCTTTAACGGTCTGCTGAAGCAGGTCAAAGGCAAGCTCGCGACCACGAAGTCCAATAAGGATTTTCATGGTGTGGGGTTGTCTATTGTTGAAGAAATTGTCCAGTCCATAGGCGGTTTTATCCTTATTGATCCCAATGTAGATAAAAAGATGTTTATCGTAAAATTGCATATACCTCTGGATATTGTTCCTAATTATCCGTGTAAGCAGAAGCATTGAGGCTTTCCGGGCCAGAGCGCAGGATGAAAGCACTGACAGTTACATAAAGTGAATAGATAAGCAAGCCGCTTACCGGAGCCGGAATGTTATACACGGAGGCAGAAAGCGGGATAAGAATATTATTGCTGCTCGTAGGAGAGCCGGTATAGCTGGTTATAGATTGATAAACAATCGGATCTGTTGAAAGCGTACCGTTCACCAGCGTTAGTGTGATTGTTACGTCGGAAGTAATGCCTAATTGCGCGCCTATTACACCGTCAAATTGAATGCGGATTATTCCCGGGGTTGACTGTGGCACATTCAGCCCAACCTGTCCGGCTAGCACGGGGTCTCCTACAGGAAACGGATCGGGACTTAAATCAGTAGTGCTTAATCCCATTGAGGTTCTTGCATCTATAAGTCTTGTCATTCTATGCTCCAACTCCTCTATTTTAAGATCCTACAACATATGCTTGTGCAAAAATTGTGCTTATGCGCATATCCAATTGAGGAGGATAAAACTCACAGCCGCATAAAAGCAAGACCCCCCATTTTCATGAGAGGTCTTGTCTGCCGCGGTACTAATTAAAGAATAAATACAAGAGCAATCATCATATAAGAGTACCGGATATTCTTTTGGAGCAATATGTATACCAGGCCATATAGAAGGGACATAAAAACCGCATATACCCCTGTCATTGTGCCTTGAAGCAAAATATGTATAAGCCCCCAGGTAAGCGCAAGAAAGATCCCGCCATAGGGCAGGCTGCCTTTTTTAAACAGCGTTTCCCCGAACTTTTGTCCGAAAGCAATGGTCAGCAGAATCAAAGCCGCTTCAAACAAATAATAGATATTCTGAAAAATGAAAGTAACGATACCCTTATACTCCTGAACAGGCTTAAACCCGCCCCAAGCAACCGTCGTGACGATAATGGCAATAAGGGACACAACAACCGCAAGCAGCCAGCGTTTGGAGTCCGGCACATCGTTTAACCTCATGATATCAAAAGCGTATTTCTTCTTGGAAAGCCTTATCAAAAATAGAGCCATACTCCCCCATAATAGACAAGTGAGCGTCCAGTGGATACAGTGGTGCACGAGGGTATATTCCGAGCCCTTCACTCCCACTATCATCGGCAGCAGCATGGACAATACCACCTCTAGACCAAAGCCTGCAAAAGCATATAACCCTAAAGCCAGATAATCACTTGCCCCAACTTTCGTTTCCTTCATTGGTATCCTCCAGTAAACATAGTTAATAAATAGCATTTTTCTTCCCTTGTAGAAGGTTCGACGCCAACTCTTTCTCCTCCTTTTTTTTCATATCCACTTATTTGCTTTAGCTCAATACAATATAAAAAGCCGCTAAACACACAGCAGGAAACACATGTGTTAACGGCCTTTTTATTAGCGGTGGCATTCATTCTAATCCATTAGAGGGATTTGCTTTGGATCTCCTCAAACCATTCATCCGCAATATGGTTGGCTGTTTTCATGTCATCATGAGTATAAACCAGTTCATATTGATACTCGGCCCGAAGCTTGCCGCTCCCAACATCATAGATTAACTTCATCTGTGTTGGCCAAAGCAACATTCACTTTATGACACTCTACATACCTATTATGAATGCGAAAAAAGAAGCTGCCGGAAATCACACTTTCTTCACACGAAGCAATAACATACACCTTGTCTGCCCGATTCTCCACATACTCCATACAAATGGATATCATATCTGCATGCACATCACTGCATTTATCTACAAAATCATTCATCCGATTTCCCCCTGTATACATAGATTTTCTATTTCTTCGATTATACCCCAATCAATGGATTCTTCCAGCTCCTGATCTATCTCCTCCAATAATTGAAACCCCTGCTGCTCGATTCCTGCGTCAGGCCCCATGAGAGCAACATACCGTTTCTTAAACTGGATGAACCAATAATACATACTATAGTAAATACTTGATTTATTCTCGGGAAGAGTATGTACGCTCAGCCTTAGAAATGAAAACCGTGCAAACCATTCATTCAGGACACTATCTTCAATAGTGGCATTGTATAATGCCCGCAGCTCCTCATCAGAAATGAACTGCCTGATTTCATCTTCTTTTAAAAGCTTCATTATGTTTCCCACATCTCCTTAGTGAAGCATTTGCAGGTATTGGGCCTCTATAATGGATTCATCCGGCATCTTCATGCAAACAATGAAGAAATTTACAACTATCGCATGTCAAAAATACATAGTCTCCCTGTTTGGCTCCGTTGCTTCCATACGAGGAGTCTTACCGCCAGAGTCATCCTCGTACTCTGTAGCAAATATGCATGAAGAGCCACCCTATTACAAAAGACTGACTCTTGTGCTGCTATTTATGGAGTCTAGGGGCAGTCCACTGACGCTCCTTGCGCGTGGGCTAGCCCCTTGGCCTCATCGCTGCCAGCGATGGGTTCTACCGCCGTGGTCGGTTTCACAGCCCCAAAATTACGGACACTTGAGTTCACTTCTGCGAACAACTACATGGAGAAACTCAGATTACGTAAATTTTTTGTGGTTTTTAGAATTGTCCAAATAATGTTCTTGTTAAAGTAGCATATTGATAGCAGTTTTATGCCGCGCCATCTGTCACAAACTCGTTATGCTACTCAACTCAAATAAGAAATGCAAAGAAATGAATACCCCTTTCTAGACATAGGACCGGAATCACGCATCATCTTTCCATCATTTCTTTACTCAATCTTCTAATTGGCCCGATTTGCTTCTCAAACATTAAATCCCATATATCTAGACATTCTTGTGCTATTCTCTTTAATTCAGGTATTGTTGATCCACAGGTTTCATCATACAATCCAATTATTAGTTTAGCAATTTCTTCTTGTATTCCCCAAACAGACTCATACCTCTCAATATCATTCTTAATTAAATGCCAACTCATTGACAAAATTACATCCTTGTATTCAATCACTGACTTGGATTCCTTTTCCAGATAATGCACAAATGCATGGAGTGTTCTACGACTTAAATCTGATTTCATCAGCTCTATTAAAAAATCCTTGTCTCTATCTAAACTAATTAGATTATCGTAAAACAATCTTGAAATAGGCATTTCTAGGTCTACTTTGCTTGTTTTAAATCTACGTATAATGTCCTTTGCTAATGAATTATATTCGCTCTTATTAAAATATAACATGACCATATATAGAACCTCTTCAGCCTGCAATTTGCTCATGGTATCTACATTTGTCATTTCATCTACAAATTCATTTTTAAGAATAAACATTTCTGATAGGGAGTGTGCTCCAGTCTTTATTAATTTTTCATCTTCAGAATCGTAAAATTGTTTAATTATGTTTAGTACGCCTTGGCGATATTGAGGATATAATAGAAAAAACATATTTTTGCTATCATGGAACCCTGCTAACCGATAATCTTGTTCATACAGGTAAAAGATCTTTCCAGATGCCCAATCACGATTGATGTTATAAGAAGGCCACAAAGCAAATAGTGACGCCATCCTTACTGCGGGGTTTTCATCCGATATCAATTTCTCAATTGTATTTTTAAACTGTTCAAAAAGATCGCTGTTTTTCCACAAGAAATGGCCAATTGTTCGAGCTGCTCTGCCTCTTATGCAATTTAAAGAATTACTTTGCAACATATCAAAAGTACGCATTTCTTTATCTTCATCATTAGTCACATTCGGTTTTCCAAATTCCGGATCTTTATGCTTGGTCGCAATTTCCTTGATTATATCTAATATCTCCTGCGACCATTCAATGTCTCCCCTATCTTCAATAATCGTACAAATATAACTCGCCCTATGTGAATTGAAATCTATTGGATAGTTCAAAATCATTGCTTCCAATAGTTTTACGCTTACATTTATTAAATTTTTACTATGTGCTACTCCACTAAATAAGGAGTCAATATATATATCCAAAATCACTCCTTTATATGATAGTATCAACTTTATCATTCTATTTGGCTCTTCAGAAACAGCATTATTAAAACTACCGGAAAATGATTCAAACGAACTCTCTATAAATCCTCCTTGAATCTCTCTCCACCCACGATTATGTTTTTTTTCCATTTTATTATTTGTTAAAATGCCAATCCATACCCTGTCGCTAAGTTTTTTCCCAGAGACAGGAGAAGTTATCGACCCACTATGTCCGTTTGAATATTTATATATGCTTTCTATCTTGTCAAATCTTCGTCGTAACACTCGTAATAAATCCTTTGCCTGCTCACTGAGTCGGTGATGAGGAAGGACTTCTAAAATTTCTTTTTGCAGATCTCCCCAAAAACTCCAATAGACTTTATAACCATTTTTCTCGCGATTGATTTCAATTCTTCTTTGATACATTTTCTTAGCTAGCGGTGATATATACCTAATAATTCTTTTTTCCAATAAGTTGAAAACACCTTGTTCACAATGTTCGGAATGTTTAACTATAACCTGTTTAGCTAATAACAGTTCATCGCCATTGCCACTTATTTTTTCAAATAAGGTATTCTCCAAGTCTCTACATAAATATTCAATAATAAAATCGCTGAATGAGGTTGGTAATTTTATCAATGCATCTAATACTATCTCGTTATACAGATCATTGCCCGTTCCCATATATTCTCCATATCGTTCCCAAAATGTTTCGGGATTTAAAACAATCATGGCTGCATTTGCCTTTTTTATAATTTGAATGCATGTTCTTTCGAGACCTATTTTATAAAAATATCTTCCAGACCAATCACTTATTGATGATATTTCGTCATTTGAATTCGGAATATATGGTAATAATAAATTGACAACTTCTAAACCATTTTTAATTAAAAACTCAGAATCTTCATCCAGAAACTCATCTTCATACTTATATATAGTTTTAGAATGCTTATTAAGCTTATTTTCCAACAAAAAAGCCAATATTCGTATTGTCCGCATTTCACAATTCTTAAGCATCGCCTTGAAATCAAGATAATTATCAGCCATTTGAGGATAACGATGATAGAATTCCATCCGCAATTCAAACATTTCATCAGTATCTTGATTAATATCATGTAAAAAACATCGTGAAAAATTGTTATCATCTTCTTGCGATTGAAATGCATATTTTTTAATAAAAGAAATATCTTTCAGTTCATAGTTAGGAGAAATGCTATTTATTAGGTTAAAGACAATTGCCTTCTTCTCAGGATTATCAAACCACCTGTTCAATATGCCGCGGTTCCTGAGCAATCTAATATATTGTGGTTTGGAATACATAACATTATTAATTAAGTACTTACCATATGATTCATCTTCACAATGATCGACTATGTAATTCTGGATATTCTCATCTAGAATATCCAATTGATTTAACATTTCAAAAAAGAGAAATTTTACACTGAATCTAACTTGGTCAGAAGTTAGCATTTGTAGCCCTGCATTAAGAAAATCCTGACTCTCAAATTCAATTAAATTCTGTAAAAGCATCTGAACCTGATATCTTCTACCTGGAGTCTGCTTTTCTTTATTACCAATCACTTCTATTATGTTTTTGTTTTCATAATATTTTATAAGCATTTTTTCAGCTAGAAAGCAATCTAATATAGATTGATGGGCAAATGCAATTGTATTATTTTGTATCAATAGAAAACCACTAGAAGACAAAAAATCTAAACAAGAGGCATTGACACTCAATAAGTTCCTGGGAATACTTATTCGACCCATTTTATCAAAAGATTCTATTATTTTTTCCTTTGTTACATTTATATCTCCTTCACTCAATCCAATTGCAAAACACCTTTTTACTAATTGAATCCACCATTCAGAGACCAAATGATTTGCAGAAGAGCATTCATTATATTCTTTATTCTTGTCTAGTTGTCCCCAAATATATATATTGCTTGGAATCCTCAGTATGTCCTTCAGTTTTCCTGTTAAATAGTCATACCGCTTACCAATAACAACTTTCACAGTTTCGTCATTCAATTCATTAACTTGAATCTTATTCCAATAAATTCCTATTCTTTTCTTATTATCGTTTTTAAACAAAAGTTTAATGTTATTATCATTTTCTAAATCATAAGTTCTACATACGAAAACTAATGAAATTTTATTTTCTCTCTCCAAATTAACCCTGTCTACTTGATCTATTATTTGGGTACATACCATTAAAGCATCCCAGGAATGGGCCTGAGTCCAGCGTAATGCATCTAATTGATCCAGAATAATTACAGCTTTTTCAGTTTTTGAAACGCTATGAATACAATGAACTATTGAAGTGGGCAAGCCTAATTCTTTACCCCATTTCTCTGCAGTTCCAGTCGGAATACGCTTATCCAATTTGATTGCTAGATATGGTATAACTCTTTCACTACAATAGTTTATTATATCCTCAGTACAACCGCTTTTTCCTCTTCCAGCTTTCCCGTGTATTATTAAAGATTCTCCTGATTGTATTGCCGTTCTACATAAGGAAAATTCTTTTCTGTCAATCAGTTCGTTGTTTAGTGGAATAAACGCCGATGTATATTCTCGATTCAACTCTTCTAATCTAGGAACAATTCGCTTATCGGTAGCAAGATTTTTTAGTTTAATTTCTTTTTCATTAAAAAATTGGTATATTACTGATGGATTGATTGCTTTTCCCAAGATATCTCCTTCAATAATCCACGCAACCAAGGTTTCATACATAGCTTCTTCATCACCAAGCAAAAGATAGCTTATTTTTGATAAAATTAATTCTTTTAATTCGCTATCTGGAAATTGATGATATGATATTTTTTTCAAAAAAGAAATACATTTAATTAAGCCCTTCTCTTCCTCGGTATTTATATCCATTGACTTACAAAAATTTTTGAAAAAGCTTTTTAATTCTTGACTGGCATTTTGAATTTGGTGACAGTAGAAATCTTGAGGGTTGTTATTAGTATTCTTTGCTCTACTAACTAGATCTTCCAGTAGCGTGAAAGCTAAGGGAGATACTAACGAAACTGTGTTTGACTCATCCCTCTCTAATTGAAATTTCCAATTGGTAAAGATACCCTTCGCATTAGCTGTTCCGTAATCCCAGTACTCCTTACTCGCATTTCTCCCTTTACATTGTTGAGCTTCTCTGATGTCATTCTTCTTACCAATCCAAATATCGACTCCACGTTCATCATCTCCAAGTGCTTCAAAAATAATATAATCTATCTTTTCTTCAACTACTTGGAGGAGTTGATATATTATCCATCTTATTTCAAATCTATTACCACTTTTATCTGCTCTTCCTCCAATTTCGTATGGCATACTATTCCCCCCAAAAAATAATTTACAACAGTATTTTGTTTTAAATTAAAGTTATTCCGTGTCAGAATATTTGTTTGAAGTAAAATACTAAACACTACTATTATACTGTATTCTGGAACCGATGGATGTAATAAACAAGAATATCTGGATCATCGGGGTAGTCTTCATATTGGACTTATGCTCCAAAGTCATTGCAGTTTTCTCTTCCAACAATAGTTAAAGCATTAAAACAAAAGGAAAACATGTTGGATACAAGTGGTAGGTTCAAAGCATTTCGCATCTCGCCTTTTCAAGACCCACTTCATTAGCTGCAACTCAAAATAAAAGAGCGCTGCCATTTTAGGGTTAACGCTCTTTTATTTTGGATCCTAGGTGCATGTCCCCTGATTGAAATAGCTAATGGCGACTATCGATGAAGCAAAACGCAGCGGTTGATTCAGATGCCGTACTCGTCCGCTAATACTCCCTGCGTGCGTGCGAACCCCTTGCAGGGATCCCCTCCCCCGCCTGCGGCTCCAATAAAAAAGCGTTGACCCCAATGGTCAACGCCCTTTTATTATTGAGCTTAGGTGCATGTCCGAATCTCGATTGAAATGGCTAACGACGACTATTCAACGAAGTAGAATGCAGCAGTTGTTTCAGACGCCGTGCTCGTCCGCTCACGCTCCCTGCGCGCAGGAGAACCCCTTGCAGAGTCCCATCCCTGCCTGCGGCTCCAATAAAAAAGCGTTGACCCCAATGGTCAACGCCCTTTTATTATGGAGCCTAGGTGCATGTCTGAATCTCGATTGAAACGGCTGACGATGATTGTTCGATGATGCAGAGCGCAGCGGTTGATTCAGACGCCGTGCTCGTCCGCTGACGCTCCCTGCGCGCGGGCGAACCCTTGCAGGGGCCCCACCCCCATCTGCGGCTGTAATAAAAAAGCGTTGACCCCAATGGTCAACGCCCTTTTATTATGGAGCCTAGGGGGATCGAACCCCTGACCTCATCGCTGCCAGCGATGCGCTCTCCCAGCTGAGCTAAGGCCCCGTAGCTTCCGGTATGTCTGCCGGACAAGAACTAATTATACCTATGCTTTTTGTAAAACGCAAGAGGGATTTTTAGCGTTTCTGAGCTCTATCTGGTAGGAAAATGCTCATCCGTTCGACCGTTCCGCTGCTGCTTTTTTGCCGGTATTTATTCTAACGGAAGCTACAGCCGCTATATCGCCAATTTGGCCATTCCTTTTTTTCTAACGCCGGCCAGCGCCGCTATTTTGCCCTTTTGCCTAGATTTCTGCTTCAAAAGGAACAAATAACGGCTGCTGCTTCCGTTAGATTTTCAAAAAGGCTATTTTACCGGAAATAGCGGCGCTCACCGCCGTTAGAATCAGCCACGGTCCATAGGCCACCGTCGAAAGTGAAAATTTCGGGTACAAGCGCGGCGTTTCCTACAATTGGGGGTCCTCATCACTCCCCGGTGGATACCACGTCCCGTTGCTACACCCCAGAGTTCACCCATCACTGCAGGCTGTCCATCCCCCAGCCTGCGGGATATTCCGCCGACAGGCTGACGGGCAGCCTGCCCTGCGGCGGCACCCGGCCCGCCAGCACCTTGGCGGCGGCCAACAGCATCGGCGGCCTGTTCTCGTAGCAGGCCGCATACGCATGGACCTGCGGCATCGCCAGCAGGTCATAGGGATTGCGCAGCGCCACAGCCGTGACCGTGGCGCCGGGCAGAGCGGCCAGCGCCTGCACCAGGCTGGCCTGCCCCAGAGCAAAGGCGGCGTTGTACACGCCCGCCACAATCTGCAGGCGGCCGCCTCGCGCCGCCGCCAGCACTGCCGCTTGCTCCGCCGCCGTCGGCTCTGTGCCGATGACCATCTCGCACACATCCGCCACATACGGAGCCAACGCCCACCCCAGGGTGAGCTCCTGGGGAATCACCTCATCCACCTCCGTGCTTCGCCTGACCTCCGGCCAAACCACCAGCGTCGGAGCATCCGCGCGCAGAGGCAGTGCTCCAGGCTCCGCCCGGACCAAAGTGACACAGCGCTCCGCCGTTTCCTCCACCCATCTGCAGCTCGCCTCATCACCAACCAGCCGCACACCGGCCGCTTCCGTCTGCCGCCAGACCTCCTCCCGCCATATCTTGGCCCGAAGGATACGGCCAACAGCCTCATCAATCCGCGCCATGGGCAGCTCACCGCTCTCGACCGCAGTGTACAGCGCCTCCAGCGCCTCCACCTGGCGGTCCTCCCGGTGGCTGACCAGCACCATGTCGGCTCCCGCCGCTACAGCCAACACGGCTCCCCGCCCTACACCAACGGTTTGCGAAATGGCGTTCATCTCCAGACAATCAGTGACGATTACGCCTTTATACCCCAACTCTTTCCGCAGCAGTCCGCCCAGGATGGCAGGCGACAAAGTAGCTGGCACTCCGCCGGGATCACAGGCGGGAAACCGCACATGTGCCGTCATAATTGCATCAACTCCAGCCAGTATAGCACTCCGGAATGGCGGCAGCTCCACCTGCTCCAGCCGCTCCCGGCTATGCGGCACAAGCGGCAGCTCATGATGGGAATCCGCCGCGGTGTCGCCATGACCTGGGAAATGTTTAGCGCAAGCGCTTACACCAACCTCCTGATATCCCCTTGCCGCAGCTGCCCCCAGTGAAGCAACCAACTCCGGATTTTCCCCGAAGGACCGGACACCCACTACCGGGTTAGCCGGATTATTGTTTACATCTACACAAGGGGCAAAGTTGAGATTAATGCCCATTTGGCGCAATTCCACACCGGATATCCGCGCCGCTTCATAAGTAAGCTCCGGTTTGCCGGCCGCGCCCAAGGCCATGTTGCCCGGTGCCAGCGCCACCTCACGGTCAACCCGCGCCACCATCCCGCCCTCTTGATCCACCGCAATCCACAACGGCGGCCCGCCCAGAGCGTCGTTCGCCTCCCGCAGCCTCCTGGATAGCTCCGCCACCTCTGCAGCACGGCCGATATTACGCCGGAAATAGATGATACCTCCCAGCCGGTACTCCCGGATCAAACGGAGAATCCCCTCCGTAGGAGCCGTCCCGTCAAAACCGCACATGACCATTTGCCCAAGCTTTTGCCGAAGCGTCCAATCCGCCCGCTCCCTGCCGGAAGCGGAAGCAGAGGTGTCCTTTTTATCCCCGTTCATCATGATTTACCACATCCTTCCCAGCAAGCCGCAGCGTATTCACATCCGTCAGGCCCATCCTGCCCTCCATGCTTATTCGTTCACACTTTCGAACACTGCCCTCATTCCTTCAATGTTCGCCCTCACATGTTCCTGCTACTGCTCTCCTGGCCAACTGCCTTCCGCGCCTCCCGGTACTCCGAAGGCAGCTCCCCTGTCAGCTTTTGAAACACCTTATTGAAGTACCGCCGTTCCGAATAGCCCACCGCCCGGCAGATTTCCGTGACGCTTTTATCCGTCAGCACCAGCAGGGATTTCGCCATTTCCACCCGCTCTGTAGTCACATATTCCACGAAGGTTACGCCGTACCGCTGCTTGAACAACAGGCTGAAATAACTGGAGCTGATGCCAAGCGCCCCGGCCACCTCATCCACACCAATATCCCGGGACAGATTGCGGTGAATATAATCCTTGGCGGCGTGCATCAACATGTCACCGGATTTTTTGCTCATGGCGGTGGAAAGACTCTCGTCCACAATCCGCTCCACCACCTCCAGCAGATCCTTTACCCGGTCCGCCTGCTCCATTAAGGTCCAAATCTCATGCTCCTGAGACGCAGACAGCACATCCAATCCCCGCATTTCCCGCAGCAAATGGAGCACGATGAAGTAAGCCAGCTTTTCCGCATGGGCCAGGGACTGCCCTGATAATGCTCCCAGCTGCTGATTCACACAAACCAGCTTCTCCCGGACCTGGACCCGGTCACAAATCTTCAGCGCCGACACCAGCTCGGCGATATTCTCCCACAAGGCGCTGCGCCGCGTTTCACTGCCTTCTCCCAATCGGTACACCACCACAGAGCAATCCTGTTCCTCGGCCAGATGAACACTGCGCTGCAAGGACCGGAAAGCCCGGGGCAGCTCCTCCATACCCAGCGTTGCCAGACAAATGCCGAAGGCCAGCTCGATTTTCACATGGGTCCGCACACTCTCCTGCAATTCCTCCGCCAGCCTGCGGCCTTCCGCCTCGCTGATTTCCCCGTCCCCCAGCCGACGCTCCACCAGAATGCACCATTCCCCTTCCCGGGTTTGCAGAACGGCATGGCGGCAGCCCTTCATGGCGAGCGTATCCTTCAGCACATTGCGGATGGCGAAATTCCACAGCTTCCGGTTCTGCTCGGAGGCTAGCCGGTATTGCCGGGCATACTCATGGATATCTGCCAGCAGCATAAAATAGCGCACACGCTCCAGCCCCTCCAGATCATCCCCGACCATGTCATGGGGAATCACCGCGCCGTAATCCATGATCATATCGTACAAAAGCTTCTCATACGCAAGCTCCATCGCCTGCCCGAACATCTGCTCCTCGCTGGTCCGCTCCATCCGGTCCCGCCGGATAGAATCCGCCAGCTTGCCGATAACCCGGGTCAGCTCGTCATAGTCGAAGGGCTTCAGGATGTAATCCTTCACCCCCAGCCGGATTACCGAACGGGCATATTCGAAGTCCTGGTACCCCGTCAGCATCACCACCTCCGCCCGGCAATCCGTTCCCGCCAGCGCTTCCAGGAAGGCGATGCCGTCCATAACCGGCATCCGGATGTCGCAGAGAATCAGGTCAGGATGCAGGAGCTTCACCTGCTCCAAGGCCTGCAGCCCGTTGCCGGCAGTTCCGGCCACCTCGATGTCCATCTCCCGCCATGGCAGCACCTGGCGCAGATTCTCCAGAATTTTCGCCTCATCATCCACCAGTAATGCCTTCAGCCTCATCTTTTCCACCACCTCCAAATATGCCGTCTGCGTCGTATGCCGGGGTTAACCTGGGATATTAGTTAGTCTATTAACGGACCGGAGAGACCCTATTTCGCCAAAACACACACTTCCCCAAATCTAACGGACACAGCAGCGCTTATTCGTTACCTGGAGTGCCGAAAACCAGCAAATGGGTGTGAATAGCAGCGCTGGAGTCCGTTAGTTTGTCAAAAGAGCGGTTTTGCGCCAAATAGCGTCCGTGGGGTCTGTTAGCATAATGCGGGTCGGTGTATTGCCCCTCACACCCCATCCGGCCTGGACCCCACTGTTCGCTTCTACCCTCAAATTGGCTTTGCCAATTTCGAGGCCCTCACACCCCATCCGGCCTGGACCCCACTGTTCGCTTCTACCCTCAAATTGGCTTCGCCAATTTCGAGGCCCTCACACCCCATCCGGCCTGGACCCCACTGTTCGCTTCTACCCTCAAATTGGCTTCGCCAATTTCGAGGCCCTCACACCCCATCCGGCCTGGACCCCACTGTTCGCTTCTACCCTCAAATTGGCTTCGCCAATTTCGAGGCCCTCACACCCCATCCGGCCTTTGGCCTGGACCGTGGTGTGAGGTAAGCGGCAGCACCAGCTTGATGACGGTGCCCCCGCCCGGGCTGCTGGAGATAAACAGCCCGTACGCCAACCCGTAGCCGATGCGGATGCGGTCCGCTACGTTGCATACGCCCAGTCCCCGGCGTTCGCCCGTCTCCGGCAGGTCCTCGTGGGCGGTGCCCCGTTGGCCTTCATACTGGAAGGCCGCCAGCTTGCCCGGCTCCATGCCGATGCCGTTGTCCTCTATCCAAAAGACCAGCCGTCCCTGCTCCACTTCCGCCCGGATCCCGATGCTGCCCATATATCCGATGCCCTCAAACCCGTGCTGGATGCTGTTCTCCACCAGCGGCTGCAGGGACAGCTTCGGCATGGTGCAGCGCAGAAGCTCCTCCGGCACGTCGATCCTGTAATCGAACAGCTCCTCGAAGCGGAACTTCTGAATCTCCAGATAGCTGGTCAGATGCTGCAGCTCCTGCTCCACCGTAATCACATCCTTCTGCTGGATGCTGATCCGCAGCAGATTGCCCAGCCGGGCCACCATCTGGCTGACCTTCCGGCCCTGATTTTGCACCGCCAGAATATTGATGGACTCCAGCGCATTAAACAGGAAATGGGGTTTAATCTGGGCTTGCAGCGCCTGCAGCTCCGCCAGCTTCTTGCGCTCCTGCTGGCGCATCACCTCGTTAAGCAGCTCGGCTACCCGGGACACCAGACTGTTGAAGCCTTTTGCCAAAAGCGACATCTCATCCGATCCTACCACCGGCAGCCGCGCCGACAGGTCACCCCGCTCCACCATCCGCATGAATTTCACCGTCTGAATGACCTGGCGGGTTACCCGGTTGCTGAAGAACAGCAGGAACAGCACTGCCGAGAAGGCGCAAACCAAGAGCAGCACACCCAACCAGCGGGCATACAGCATCACCTCACGGGAGAGGGATACCCACGAGGTGACCGAAACCAGCCGCCAGTCCTCTACCCCCAGGTCCACGCTGGCCAGCAGGCTGTCATGGCCCTCGAAGCGGGTACGGCCTGTCTGATAGGTCTCCCCACCTTCCAGATGGCGGTATTCCGTCAGCTCCTTCAGCCTCTTGCCGTCTACAGCCCCGCCGCTGCTGTCAAAAAACACCAACCCACTCCCCGATACAATCAGGAAGCGGGTGGCGTATTGCTCCTCCTTGAAGCGGAAATGGCGGAACACCGTTTCCAGCCCGGAGTTTTTCATCTGCACCAGAAGCATTCCCTTATCCGACAGCGTCAGAATATCCTTCACCACCCGGATCTGGGTGAACTCCGTCCCGCTCCCGGTCACCTCCGGGTATTCCCCGGGACCGACCCACAGGGGCAGCCCCTGACGCCGCACCGCCTCCTGATATATAGGCTCCGCCTTGAAGTGGCCGAAGGGCATGGCCGAGAAGGATTCCTTGGTAAATATCTGATTGATTCTGCTGTTTTCAAAGGTATACATAAACGCGTAGCTGACGGAAGGATGGTTCACCAGCAGCTCCCGGAAGCTCCGCTGTACCTTGTTCAGCTCCAGGTAATCGATTTTGTCGATATCCTTGCCGCTGTCAGAGCGGTTGTTCAGCACATCCTGAAGGGACTCGCTGGCCACCGTGCTGTCCGTCACCTTGTCCATCTCCATAAAGCTGAAGCTGACGCTTTGGCTTAATGCCCGGAGCGTCAGCTCCGATTGCTGGGCGTACTTTTCCTCGATAATGCCGCTGAGCAGATGGTAACCCAGGACTCCCAGCACCGAAAGGGGCAGAATGAAGCACAGGAGAAACGCACCGAACAGCTTGCCTCTTAAGGTCATATGCGCTCCTCCTGCCTGTAAAGTCCCTGTTGATTCGGCTGGGCCGGTTTTTTGTTACCATACCCTAGGCCCGATCCGCCCGGAAGCGTATGATGCCGAATCCGAGCCGTTTCTCATTGGAATACATATTCACCAGCCTATCCCAAAAGTCCTCCCGCTCTGGAGCCTGTTTCCAATCTGCCTTAGCCCTTTACGCTGCCTGCGGTAATCCCTTCGATGATCTTCTCCTGCAAGAAGCCGTAGAGAATCAGGACGGGCACCACGCTGTAGACAATTCCGGTGCAGATCAAAGCATAGTTGGTTTGAAAAGAATCCCGGAAACCCACCATGCCGGTGGGCAGGGTTTTCAGCGAGTCCTTGCTGATGAAGAAATTCGCCAGCAGGTATTCGTTCCACACTCCCAGGAAGTTCACAATGAACACCGTCACAAGCACCGGCAGGCTGACAGGCAGAACAATCCGGACAAACAGCCCCAGCGCGCTTAATCCGTCCATAATCCCGGCTTCCTCCAGCTCATCGGGCACCGATTTCATGAAGGCGGCGATAAGCAGCACACTCATGGGTATAGCACCCGCCGTATAAGGCAGGAACAAGGCCCAATGGGTATTCAGGATCCCCATCCGCATGACCAGAATGTATTGGGCGATGAACAGGACGTTGCCGGGAATAAGCATTCCAAGCAGCACAAACTGGTACAAAATCCGGCTGGTGCGTAGGAGCTTCATTCGGGTAACGGCGAAGGCGCAGGCTGCCGCCAGCAGTACCCCCGCCGCAGCCGAAGCCAAGGACAGGTATAGGCTGTTGAAGAAATAGACGCTGATTTTGGCCTTCACCCAAGCCTGCACATAGTTATGGAAATACAGATCCGTCGGAAACGCAAAGGGGTGGTTGGCAATTTCGATATTGCTTTTTTTCAGAGAAGAGAACACCACAAACACAAAGGGAAACAGGATAACCGCCACATACACGAGCAGAACCACATGGGGCAGCAAACGCTTGAGCCTAACACCTGCAGCCGTCATTCGCTGTCCCCCCCTTCCATGGCCCGCCCCAGCGTAAGCTGGTACAGAGCGGTCAGCACCAGTGCAAAGGCGAAGATGATCAGCGAGATGGCGGTGCCGAAGCCGTAGCTGGGATTCACACCCATAGCATGGTTCACCAGGTACGAGGCCATCACCTCTGTGGCTCCCACCGGACCCCCTTTGGTCATAACCAGGATAATGTCCACCACCCGCATGGCTCCGGCGATGGAGAGCATCACCACCACGGAGATAATGGGACGGATCAGAGGTACGGTGATATACCAGGCCCTTTTGAAGCCGTCGGCGCCGTCGATTTCTGCCGCTTCGCCGATTTCCCGGGGAATGGCCAGAATGGCGGCCAGCACCAAGACGATGTAAAAGCCGATCCATTGCCAGGCATTGGTGATCAGCACCGCCAGCATCGCCCATTTTCCCTCCGCCAGCCAGTAGATAGGCTCCACGCCGAACAGGCCAAGCAGCTTATTCAGCGGTCCGATCTCCGGCTCATAGATGAAGCCCCAGAGGATGCCGATGACGGAGGTGGACAGGATGGATGGTATGAACACCGTGGTTTTATAGAAGCGCTGCAGCTGCCGGACGCCGCTGATGAGAATGGCCAGGAAGATGATCAGCGGCACCTGGACGCCTACCGAAAACAGGATAAAATACAGGTTATTAACGATGGCACTGCGGAAATCCGGGTCCCCGAAGGCCTTCGTAAAGTTCTCCATCCCCACAAACTTATATTGCTCCAGCCCGTTCCAGTCGGTGAAGGCATAGAAGGAGGAGCTCAGCATGGGATAGACAAAGAACAGGCAGTACAAAGCCAGTGCCGGCGCCACCAACAAGACGTAAATGGCCGGGTTGCGGAGAGTCTGCTTCATGATGGGTGTCCTTTATTTGGAGTTGGCTTGCTTTTGCACCTGATCCAGCTTGTCGGTTACTTGCTTGGCGGTTGCGCCGCCGGAGATAAGCTTCTGGATTTGCGTTTCGGTTTCCTTATAGACCTCGGACTGAATGGTGGAGTCGAAGTGGGAGAAGGCGCCTCCGGCTTTGTTCACAATATCCATAACCGACTTCACCAGCGGGTCCTGCACCTTGCCCAGGGCATCGGCGGACAGCTTCATGGACGGCAGCACCCCATCCTCCAGGAGGCCACGGAGCTGCATTTCGTCATTAAACAGGTTTTTAATGAATGCCTTCACTGCTGTCAGCTCATTCGCCTTCAGGTTGGAGGAGAAGCCATAGCCGTTAGCGTAGTTGCCGTTGATGAAGGTTTGGTCGCCCATTCCCCCTGTTACCGGAGGCATGGAGAAGTACCCTACCTTGTTGGTCAGGTCCCCTGCCTGAGCCTGGTCCTTGAACACAGAGGACCGCCAGCTGCCGTCGAACATCATGGCCCCTTTGCCTGTCAGGAACTGGTTGAGCATTTCCGGGTATTCCATCCCCAGCTCACCTTTGGTGAAGTAACCCTTCTTGACCCATTCCTCATATTTGGAGAATGCAGACACGACCTCGGGGGCATTCCATGCCTTTTTCCCGGTGGCAAAACCTTCAATGGAATCCGGTCCGGCATACCGGCCGATCAGCGTGTTCAGCAGCATGTTGGGTACCCATGCACCCTTGGAGCCCATAGCGAAGGGGGTTACACCCTTTTCCTTCAGCTTGGCCGCTGCCGATTCCAGCTCCTCCCAGGTGGCGGGTACCTTGATGCCATTTTGCTCGAACAGAGGTTTATTGTAGAAGAAGCCTTCCGTATTACCGCCGATGGGCAAACCGTAAACTTTGCCGTCCAGGGTAAACTGGTTCAGGTTGATGAACTTCGAATCGATGCCCAGCTCCTTCAGAATGGGAGTCAGGTCCAGGAGGCGTCCGGCCTTGGCATACTTCAGCGCATCCCCCGCGCCGCCGAACAGGTCAAAAATCTTCGGCGGGTTGCCCGCCGCCATCTCCGCCGGAAGCTTGGTGAAGCGGTTTACCTGGTCCTCTACGCCGTCCAGCTGCAAAGTAAGACCGGGCACATCCTGCTGGGTCTTCTTCACCACATCATCCAGAATCGCCTTGCGGAACTTCTGAGCTTCGCCGATCTGGATGTGGCGCAGGGAAACGGTAAAGGGCTCCGCTTTCGGCGCAGTGGAAGCTTGCGGCGAAGCCGTCGCGGCAGTGCTGGCGGCGGCAGTTGCAGCAGCAGATGGTGCGGCGGAGTCTTTGTCATCCCCACAGCCGGCCAGTACCGCGGCAGAGGCGAGGATGGTGCTCAAGGCAAGCGTTACAGCTTTTTTCATTGGACGGGACCTCCCATGTATCGTTCTATTGGATTACACCCTGATTATAATCCGGTGTGCCGAAGCCGGGCAGATTCACATTTCCATTATCAGGGGGCAAAATCCTCTACAAGAGCCCTGCCGCAAAAAAATAAAAACGCCGGAGCCTCCCGTTGGGGCAGCTCTGACGTCCGACTGCTGTAGGGCGTGTTTGCAAACCCGCCCCAGCGCTCAGCTCTTGAAATCCCTCACATAGAAATACCCTGCGGATACAGCTCCCACCAGTGCGGTCATGGAAAAGCATAACAGCAGCATTTGCCTGAAGTGCTCCGTATTCTGCGGTACCAGCAGCACAAACAGGATGAGCAGCCCCATCAAGGTACTAAACATCCGGTTGGTTACGTTCAGCCGGATTTTCACGCCATACTCATCGGTCTTTCCGATTTTGCTAAAAAAATAGGTGTAAGCAGCCGCACTCAGAAGGGCTACCGCCGTAGTCATTCCCACAAACAGGTTAAAGTTACCGCTGATCTCCAGCCAATTGTCCAGAAGCTCAATCATCCTTCTTCTCCTCCTTTTTCGTAGGTAAACATATCCTCAATCCGCACCCCGAAAAATTCTGCAAGGCGGTAAGCCAACAGGAGTGAAGGGGAATAGTTATTTTTCTCCATGACAAATATCGTTTGTTTGGACACCCCTACCGCCTGGGCCAGCTCACTTTGGGACAGCCGTCTCAACACACGGTACTCATACACTTTGTTTATAATGGAGTCTGTATTTTTTTCCAATTGTAAACCTCCCTCCACCAATATAATAAATTATAATTTAATAAAAGTAAAGTTTACTTATATTTTTGTTGTTCCTTACGGACCGAGAGAGCGCTATTTTGCCAAAATGCAGCTTTCTAATCCTTTCGCGGACACACGGTACGCTATTCACCTCATTTTCCGTCCATCAGTCCACTTTTCCCACAAATAACGGCTCCTGTGCCCGCCAAAGTAAATAAACGCCGGATTTCAGTATAATAACGCCCCCTGTGTCCATTAGCTCGGCGACGGTTGGCAGGTGGGTTCCGGCGCCAAGCTCCGTAGGCAAGTCCTAAAAAAAGACCCCCGCCTAAAAAATCCGGCAGAAGTCCTTCGATGATATTTTCTTGATGGTTTCGTGACAGCTCGGATCCAAATGCTGTGCTTACTAACCGTATTCCTGCCGCGGGGGTTCCCTTACTTGTCTTCCTGCGGCTGCTTCATGAGAATCTGGGTGAGCTCCTTCATGAACATATTGATGTCCTTGAATTGGCGGTATACGGAAGCGAAGCGCACATACGCCACCTCGTCCACCGGATACAGCTCCTGCATCACAAGCTCACCAATATTGCGGCTTTCCACCTCTGCCTGGGCCGTGGTCCGCAGCTGCATCTCCACCTCGGAAACCAGAGCTTCCAGCTGCTCCACGGATACGGGGCGCTTCTCGCAGGCCCGGATCAATCCGCGCATCACCTTCTCACGGCTGAATTCCTCGCGGCTGCCGTCCTTTTTGATCACCATCAACGGTGTTTCCTCCACCATTTCGAAGGTGGTGAACCGTTTTCCGCATTTCTCACATTCCCTGCGGCGGCGGATGGATTTGTTCTCGTTGGCCGCCCGGGAATCCAGCACCTTGGTGCCCACATAATCGCAATAAGGACATTTCATTGTTTTTGTTCCCTCCCGGTTGTTCGCAGTTTACAATCCGCTAGTTAGGCGTGTCTGAAAAATCGCTGAAATCTGCTCCCCTCAGAGGTTTCAGACACGCCCTAGTTTCCAGCGGTTCCCTTGATTGAAGAGGCGGTCATCGACACACAATAGCATTACCAACCGACAAGGAGGTGAACACACATGGGCGCAGGACAATCCCGCAACAGCAACACTCTGGTAGTTCCTCAAGCTAACCAAGCTCTGGACCAACTGAAATATGAAGTGGCTCAAGAGCTGGGTATCGCCATTCCGCAAGACGGATACTATGGCAATATGGCTACACGCGACACCGGCGCAATTGGTGGCCACATCACACGCCGTCTGGTACAAATCGCCGAACAAACTCTTTCCGGAAAATAATGCAATAACGGCTTTATTGTAAAGCCCGGAGACGCACCGGAGGTCCTTCCCCACAAGGAAGCGGCTTCCGGTGCTTCTTCCGGTTATCCCCGTGCTTACTCATACAGCTCCTGGTACTTATGGTAATAATACATCACCTTGCGGACATAACGGCTTGTCTCTCCGAAGGGGATCTGATCGACTGCTTGCAGAGTGCCGTCCCAAATCCCTTTTTCCAGCCAATCCGAGACATTCGCTGGTCCCGCATTATACGAGGCGACCGCCTTTACCACATCTTGGTCATGCTTCTTGAGCAGCATGGACAAGTACCAAGTGCCCACTCGGATGTTTACCTCCGGCTCCTCCATATCCTTCAACGACAGCCCTTCAAATTCCCGTTCCTGCAAAATCGACTTGGCGGTAGGCGGCATAATCTGCATCATGCCCACTGCACCCTTGTAGGATTCGGCACTGGGGCGGTAATTGGTTTCCACCCGGATCACCGCAGCAATCAAACGGGGATCCAGCTGTGCTTCGGAGGCAGCCTGATTGATTTCCTCCCGGTACATAATGGGATAGATCAGCCTGCCCAACCAATCGCTCCGGTAGAATAAAACCAAGACCAGCAGGAGCAGCACCAGGGCGAACCAGCGCTTCTTTTGCCTGCTTCTCATGCCAGCCCCTTCTTGCGTAGATATTGCTCCACCTGCCGTTCCGTCTCCTCCGGCGTCCCGCTGTTGTCAATGACCACGTCCGCCCATTCCTTCTTCCACTCCAGGGGCATCTGCGCATCAATCCGGTGCTCCGCTTCCTCCCTGTTTAAACCGTCCCGCTGCATAAGCCGCTCCAATTGGATTTCCCTGTCGACAGCTACCACCAGCACTTCCTGGAACAGATCCTCCATCTGGGCTTCATACAACAGCGGCACATCCGCCACTACCAGCTTGTCCGGCTGAAGGCGCTCCGCCTCCGCCATACGCTCCTGCAGCAACTGGATAATGGCAGGATGCAGCAGCTCCTCCAGTTGTTTGCGTTTGGCGTCGTTCTCAAACACAACCTTGCCCAGCTGCTTGCGGTTCAGCGTCCCATCCCCGTTCAGCATGTCCGGTCCGAAGACCCGGACCACCTCCGCCAGAGCCGGGGCACCGGGCTCCACAACCTCCCGGGCCAGGATGTCCGCATCGATGACGATGGCTCCCCGGGAGGCCAGCAGCCGGGATACTGTACTTTTTCCGCAGGCAATGCCTCCGGTTAATCCGATATTCATAAGGTACGCACTCCCGTTGATTCTAATCTTGCCTAAGCCTGTTTACTTGCATCACCTGTATACTTACATCAGTCTGAATAATCCCATCAGCATCAGGATGCAGCCGGGCAGGACTGATAATTTTCTGATCCATTGGACATTGGAATACATAAAGCCGAAGCGCAGCCCGCCGAGAATGAAGCTCCCGGAGGCGACAGCAATAACGGCAGAGGTCAACAATGGGGTATAGCCGATAAAAGCAGCGCCGATTCCCGCCCCGAAGGCATCCAGGGACAAAGCCAAGCCCAGCCATGCCGCCTCCATAGCGGAAATTACGCCGGAGCGGTCCAAGTCCGCGGCAGAGGGGGTTCGCAAAATCTGGATCACCAGCCCCAGCCGTCTCAGCTCAATAGACAGCACCCGTGCTTCCTGTCTGTTATTATCAGGCTGTTCCTGTCTCTCGCCGGAACCCGTCTGGTCAGCGCCGGCAGAATCCCGGGTATCCTCCGCCCCTTCGTCTTCCCCGTTTCTTCTCATCTGAATGACTGCCCAGAAGCCCAGCCCGATAAGAATAACAGCGCCGGCGGTTTTGGCGACACCCTCCGGAATATAAGCAGTCGCGGCCACGCCGATCTGCATCGCGCCAAAAAACACCAGCCCGGACATCACCGCAATGATCAGGACGGAGATCACCGGTATTTTGATTTTGCGCAGGCCATACATGGCTCCTACGCCGAAACCGTCCAAACTGACTGCCAATGCCAACGCCAACAGGGATACCAGATGCGGCACCATAAACCCCTCCCAAGCCATTCTCAGATAGTGGCTGCATACCCGTTGATATGCAGATCACTCTCATCTTATGGCATAGGCTTGGGTATAGTGCGCGGCTTTGGATAACCGCCCCGCACCAGATCTCCCCTTCCGGCGTCAGCGTTAGTCCGTGGTTGGCCGGCTTGTGGTGCGCCGCAGCTTCTTCATCCGCCGAGTCACTTCAGGCTGGCAATGGGGGCAAAAGTGGGTGCCCCGTCCCGCCAGCACTGTCTTCTCAATTGGTCTGCCGCAATGGCCGCAGGGTTCATTTTTGCGCCCGTAGGCTTTCAGCTGGTGCTGGAACATTCCCATCTCGCCTTGTCCGTTCACATAGGACTTGATGGAGGAGCCCCCGGCCAGTACCGAGTCGGCCAGGGTGTCTACAATTGCCCGGTGCAGCCGCTTCAGCTCCGCCGGGGACAGGCTGTCCGCCGTCCTGGCCGGATGAATGCCCGCGGTGTAAAGGGCTTCGTCGGCATAAATATTGCCGATGCCCACAATGACCTCCTGATTCAGGAGGAGAGGCTTGATTTTGGTGGACCGGCTGGCAATCCGGGCGGTGAAGGCCGCCAGCGTAAAGGCCGGGTCCAGGGGCTCCAGCCCCAGCTTGTGCAGCGGAGGACTCACCAAATCCTCTCCTGTCCGGAACAGGTGCATGGTGCCGAACTGGCGCACATCCTTGTAGCGCAAATCCGTCCCGTCTGTAAAATGGAACAGCACATGGGTGTGCAGCTCCCGGGGCGCTTCCGCCGGATAGACGCCATATCGCCCCTCCATCCGCAGATGGGAGACCAGCACCATGTCATCCAGCAGAAAACGAAGGAACTTCCCCCTCCGCTCCACATCCCGGATGGTCTGCCCCTCAAGAAGCCGGGCGAATTCCTCCGGCTCTCCGGGCAGACGGATGATCCGCGGCAGCTCCACGGAGACGGAAGCGATGGTTTTTCCTTTGACCAGCATTTGCAAGGTGCGCTTGACCGTTTCCACCTCTGGCAGCTCCGGCATCCTGTGATTCCTCCTCGCTATTTATGCAGTAGGGGGTATCCCCGTTTATTTCGCTTCGTACCAGTTTTCGCCTTCGTTCACATCCGCCTTCAGCGGCACCTTCAGCTCCAGCGCCGATTCCATCACTTCAGGAACCAGCTTGCGCATCACAGGCAGCTCCTCCTCAGGCACTTCAAAAACAAGTTCGTCATGTACCTGGAGAAGCATCCGGCTCTTCAGCTTCTCTTCCTCCAGCCGTTCGGCCATCCGGACCATGGCCAGCTTGATGATATCCGCCGCAGTGCCCTGGATCGGCGTGTTCATGGCTGTCCGCTCTGCGAAGGAGCGCAGATTGTAGTTGGAGGCGTTGATCTCCGGCAGATACCTGCGGCGGGCCAGCAGGGTGGTCACATAACCGTCCCGTTTGGCCTGTTTGATAATGTCGTCCATATACCGGCGGACACCGGGGAAGGTGGACAGATAAGTTTCAATGAAACGGTCCGCTTCAATCCGGCCGATGTCCAGGTTCTGGGACAGGCCGTAGGAGCTGATCCCGTAGACGATCCCGAAGTTTACCGCTTTGGCCTGGCGCCGCATATTGGAGGTCACCTGGTCGGCGGTTACACCGAATACGTCCATGGCGGTTTTGGTATGGATGTCCATATTGTGAATGAAGGCATCCATCAGCTTCTCATCGCCGGAGATATGGGCCAGCACTCGCAGCTCGATCTGTGAATAGTCAGCCGCCAGAATGCGCCAGCCGGGCTCAGAGGGTACGAAGGCCTTGCGGATCTTGCGGCCCTCCTCCAGACGGATGGGGATATTCTGAAGATTGGGGAACTGGCTGGACAGCCGTCCCGTAGCTGCTATGGTTTGACGGAAATAGGTATGGATCTTCCCCGTTGACTGACGGATTTCCTTCAGAAGCCCCTCCACGTAGGTGGACTGGAGCTTGGCCAAGGTGCGGTAATCCAGAATATAACGGACAACCTCATGCTTGGAGCTGAGCTTCTCCAGCACATCGGCATCGGTGGAGAAGCCGGTTTTGTTCTTCTTTACTCCTGCGGTGGATAAGCCCAGCCGTTCAAACAGCACCTCACCCAGCTGCTTGGGGGAGTTCAGGTTGAAGGGACCTCCGGCCAGCTCATAGATGCGCTCGATGAGCTCCTGCAGCTGGGCGGAGAATTCTGCTCCCAGCTCCTTCAAATTATCCGCATCCGTGCGGATCCCCTGCTTCTCCATACCGGCCAGCACAGCGGAGAGGGGATGCTCCAGCTCATAATACAGCTTGTTCATCTCCAGCCGCTTCAGCTCGGCCTGAAGCCGTCCGGCCAGCCCGTGGACCGCAGCCGCCTTGCGGCAGAGATGTGCCGCCACCTTGTCCTCCTCGGGCAGATGGTACTTGGCTCCTTTGCCGAAAATCTGCTCGTCCTCCTGGATGGAGGGCTGCCCGTATTTGGCCGCCAACGCATGCAGGGTCAGCGTCGATTCCGTAGGGTCCAGGAGGTATGCGGCCAGATGGACATCGAAGGTGAAACCCGCCACCGGAATGCCTGCCCAATGCAGGGCCAGCTCCGCCCGGTGCAGATCGAAGATGCTCTTTTCTGCGGCGGGATCGGCCAGCCACTTGTGCAGGAAGTCCGCTTCCGCAGATTGAAGCACGGCAAACGGCGCATAGAACCCGAAGCCATCCTTATGGTAAAATGCCGCTCCCACAACAGAGGCCAAATGGGGATTATCTCCGTACACCTCCACATGGACAGCGGAGATGCCGTCCAGCACCTCCTTCAGCTCAACCAGGGTTTCTGCGGTGAGCACGGTCGCCTTCAGCTCCACAGCCGCAGCACCGCTTTCCCCGGTTGCCTCCAGCTGCGGAGTCCCGGAGAGGTCCAGCTTCTCCAGCAGAGACTTGAACTCCAGCTTGCGGAAGGCTGCCGCCAGCGTGGTAGCATCGCTGCCCGTATATCCCATGGTGTCCCAATCCAGGTCCATAGGCACCTCTCGAAAAATGGTAGCCAACTCCTTGCTCATGCGGGCGCTGTCTGCGTTTTCCTTCACCTTCTCCTTCATCTTGCCGGTGAGCTCGTCCGCGTGGTCAAGAACCTCCTCCACACTCCCGTATTGATGCAGGAATTTCAGAGCGGTTTTTTCGCCGACGCCGGGGATGCCGGGGATATTATCCGAGGAATCCCCCATCAACCCCTTCAGATCGATAATCTGCTTGGGGGTCAGGCCGTATTTCTCCTTGATTTCCTCCGGTCCGTACAGCTCCATCTCACTGATCCCCTTGCGGGTCAGGGCAATGGTCACTTGGTCGGTGGCCAGCTGCAGCATATCCTTATCGCCGGTGACCACCATAACCTCCATTCCGGGAAGCTCCGCTGCGGCCAAGGTTAGGGTGCCGATAATATCGTCGGCCTCATACCCCTCCAGCTCGAATTTGCGGATGCCGAAAGCCTCCAGCATGTCCCGGATCAGCGGAAATTGCTCGGACAGCTCCGGCGGGGTTTTAAGCCGGCCTCCTTTGTATTCGGCATAATCCTTATGCCGGAAGGTGACCTTTCCCGCGTCGAAGGCCACCAGGAAGTGGGTGGGCTTCTGGTCCTCCAGCAGCTTCAGCAGCATGGTGGTAAAGCCGAACACCGCATTGGTATGCAGGCCTTGGGAATTGGAAAGCAGGGGCAGCGCGTAGAAGGCGCGGCTGGCAATACTGTTGCCGTCTATAATGATCAATTTGGACATCGCTTTGTGAACACCTCGTTCTGGCAGATTGGGTGCGGGCCGCATCTATGCTTGCGTCCGAAAAAGTACAGTTCTTGCTTGCTTATCCTATCATACCAAAAAAAGAGTCCTGTCGAAACCGCGGCCTGTCCGGAAGCTGCATTATAGCGGATGGAGCAGGTACACGCAAACGGTCCGCCATCTCTCCCACAGATAATAGCGGACCACAAATGTATGCTATTCATGAAAAAGTGCCGGATTTCCTTGAATAGCGTACATGTTTTGTATCCTATTGCCTCCAAAAGCGCTCCCGCAGCCCCTCAAAACCCGAATAGCACACATTTTATGTACGCTATTCATGTCAAACCCCCGCTCCCCGCCAATTAGCATACTTTTTATGGCGCTTACATCTGTGCGTCGGCCGAATCTTTGGGAACAGTCCCCAAACTTTACACCGCCTTGACCATATCCGGCTTATCACTTAACGGACAGAAGCTACAATAAAGGCAGCACTGCACATCTGCATCACCCCTATCCAAAGGAGATGAACCCCCATGCCAATCTCAGCCAATCTAAACGGCATTCTCCGCCCCATTCCCCAAATCGGGTTTTCCGAACCCTGTGCCCAAGCCGAAGCGCTGATGTTCCGCTACCCCGACGCCGGCTGCTTGGCCGTTGTGGACCGGGTAGGACGCCCGGCCGGAGTGATTGTGTACAACCGCTTTTTTCACCTGCTGACCGCCAGCCGCAATATGGCCTATCTGCTCCGCCAGCCCGTCCACAGCATGATGTCCGCCCCTTCCCTGGTAGCCGAGCTTCATGCCGATCCCGAAGAGGTGCTGCAGCAGGCGGAACGCCGCCACCAAGTCCAACGCCGGGACCCGGTGCTGGTGATGGAAGGCGAGCGGATTGCCGGCGCCCTGCATATCCCCGACCTGGAGCTCCTTCAAACCGCCCCCGCTCCCACAAGAGATCAGGAACAGATAACAGACCTCTCCCGCTGACAAGACCGCTGCAGCCGCAACGGTCTTTTGTTTTCCCAAAATCCGCATCCCTTCAAATAATACAGGCCGGCAGCGCATATGCTGGTTATAGAAAGGCGGTGAGACGAAGATGCATAAAGCTTCCTTCACGCCGGAGCGGATCAAGGTGGTTTTCTTTGATGTGAACGAAACGCTGCTGGACCCGGCCAATTCCTTCAAGCAGGCGTTCCGGAGCGTATGGGAGGATTTTTCGGGAAGACTGTCCCGTGGGGAGGATACGGCGGATTGGCAGGACATCTGGACCAGCTTTCAGGCGGAGCAAAAAGCGCTGCGTCCTCCCGGCGGCCGGCGGGATTTCTGGAGCGAGCAGGTGAAGCGCAATCCGGCAGCTTTGGCTGCGACCCTCAAAAAACACGGACTTAGCCTCGGAGACACGGCGCTGGAGGGGTTTTTCGGCAAGGTGGCGGAAGCCCAGGAGCGGTCTCCGGTATTGTTCCCCGGTACGGACAAGGCTTTGTCCGCCCTGTCCCAGAAGTACCGGCTGGGTGTCATCTCCAACGGCATCCAGACCAAACAGACCGCACGTCTCCGGGCGGCCGGCCAGCTCCCTCCCATCCGGGAGGAGAATATGTTTTTCTCCGGCGCCTTGGGCAGCCGCAAGCCCGATCCCCTCATCTTCCGTCACGCGCTGGAGCGGATGGGCGTCCGTCCCAATCAGGCGGTGATGGTCGGCAATTCCTGGACCAAGGATGTGCTGGGTGCGGTGCATGTCCACATGAATGCCGTCTGGTTCCGCTCCGGACGCAAGCAGAAGCATTTCCGCCGCAAGGTAGGCAATACAAGAATTGACGTCGTGGAAAATATGGAAGAACTCCTGGCGTTGTTCGAGCTGTAACGGAATAAAGCCGGCTACAGATAGGCCTTTACGTAGAGGCTTCCTGCAGCGGACTTGGCCTTTTTCTTCAAGGCGGCAGCCGTCTCCGAAATTTGGTCCAGAGTGATCCGTTCCCGAAACTCACAAATTAACAAGGACAGGGACAGATGCAAGCCCCCTCCCTCCACAGGGCGGTTGTTCCGGTCCGTGACCGTCCCCCATATCCCCACATCCTCCATCAGCAGCTCCACTCCCAGCTTGAAGCGGCGGATAATCTCCTCACACAGCTGCTCCGGTGCCCGGGTTTGCGACAGAACGATAAAATCGTCCCCGCCGATATGTCCGACGAAATCCCTGGGATGCCCGCATGCGGAAACGGATTGCTGCAGCACATCCGCCGTCAGCTGGATCATCTCGTCCCCTTTTTGAAAGCCGAACCGGTCATTGTACCACTTGAAATGATCCAAATCCGCATAAACCACAACGAACTTCGAGCTGTCCAGAATCCGCCGGTTCAGCTCGCGGCTGATCTGGGTATTGCCGGGAAGGCCGGTCAACGGGTTGGCCACCCGTGCATTCTCCATCCGCTCGTTGGTAATGCTCTCCAGAATAGAGCGGATGGACGCCACCCCCAGGAGCTTCTCCCCTGTAGTAATAATCACCAGGTCATACAGGCGCTTCATCTCCCGGGCCATGGCCATCTGGGAAGCGGACTCCACCGGCAGCATCTCGTCCACAATCAATGCAGCACGGTCCATCAGCTGGCTGATGGGCCTGCTCCAGTATAGAGAGACCCCGTACCTGCCGGCCAGCTGCTGGAAAAGCCGCTCCCGCATGACAAGCCCTACCGGCCTTCCCTTATCCAAAATGACGGTTCCCTGCACATGCTCGTTGTGGTTGAAATAATCCGCGATGACGGAAATAGGCGTACCGCTTTCGTAGCTGCTTGCCGGCGAAGCCAATGCTCCGATCTGCATGACCCGGTCCTGACCCTGGAGATAGCTGATCCGCTTCACCTTGGAGACGATCTCCTCCGGCAGCTCCGCCTGTCCCGGGCGCGGGTATCCCAATAGATAACCTTGCCCGTAATGGACACCCAGCTGGCGCAGCTTCTGCAGCTCCTCCCAACACTCGATCCCCTCTGCAATAATCCGAATGCTCATCTTCCGGGCGAAGGAAACGAAGATCTCCAATAAGGTTTCCTTCATTTTGTCCAGGTGGATATTCTCAATCAGCGACCGGTCCACCTTAATAAAATCCGGCTTCAGCTCCGCAATGGCCTGCAGGGAGGAATAACCTGCCCCTGCGTCGTCGATGGCAATCTGATAGCCTTGATTGCGGTAATGCTCCAAGAGCAGCTTCGCCGTGTCGAAATCCTCAATCGAGCTGCGCTCTGTCAGCTCCAGCACCACATTGCGGGGCTGGATGCCGCAGCGGCGGAGAATCTCCAGCGTAGCCCCCGGGGCAAATTGCGGGTCATGGATCACCTGGGCGGGGATGTTGATGAATACCCGCTGGTCCTTGCCCAGCCCGGCGCAGCCCTCAATGGCTTTTTCCCGGGCCAGCCGGTCCAGAGCGTACAGCTCGCCGCTGGCTTCGGCGAAGCCGAACAGCTCCAACGGGGAGTAGAAGATGCTCTCCTCCGGTCCGCGGGTTAAAGCCTCATAACCCAATACGGCGGCATCCTGCAGCGACACAATCGGCTGGTAGACGGAACGGATGCTGCGTGCAGCCAGAATACTGCGGAAGGCCTCATCCTTCTCCTGGTCAAAAGGCGCGGGAAAAGGCGTATGCATATTCCGCATCGCCCGTTTCAAAGCCGATATCAGCCGCGCCTCTCCCGTCTCAAGCTCACCCGGAGCGATTAGGGAGCAGCCTGTATATAAGGGATACCCCCGTTCATTCCGATTGCCGTTGAACATAACCGTCAGCCGTGCATTGACGTTCTCAGCCAGCCGCTTCAGCCTGTATCCAGCGGAGGCAGGCTCTTGCTCATCCAGCTCGGCATAAACCAGCCAGTCATCGCCCATCCGGCGGAACTGGCGGATCTCCGGCCATTCCCCCTGCAGTCCCCGGAGGACGTCCCCCGCTTCCTTAATCATCCGTCCGCATGTTTCTGGGCCGAGGATCCGGACAAGCCCCGCATGCTCCACTACATCCACATAGATCAGACCTGCCGGCTTTTTACTGTCCGGCTTGAATATTTCCCCTGACCATTCTCTAAGCTTCTTCAGCTCCATCATGCCGCTTTCCCCCGATTATGTAAAAAACCTTTTCCGCACCATCGTAACATCGAAAGATGTCGGATAGATTAGGAAAAGGTCAATTTCATGTAAAATCTGGCTATTGCTACTTATTCAAATCCTTGCGCTTGCCGGTCACCATAAAGATGACACCCTCGGCAATATTGGTGGCATGATCCGCCACCCGCTCCAGATAATGTGCAGCCATCATCAGCTGCATCAGCTGCTTATTGCGGACGGTATCATTGCTCATCATGGGCATCACTTCGTTCAGCACCGTGCTGTAGATTCTGTCCACCTCGTCATCCAGCTCGGCCATATATGCCGCGCGGTTGACATTGCCTTCGGTGTAAGCCAGCAGGCTCTCCTGCAGCATCTTGATGCACAGGTCCGCCATCCGGGGCAAATCCACAATGGGCTTGATCAGCTCTTCCCCAGTCAGACGCCGGGTAATCTTGGCGATATCCACCGCATGGTCGGCGATCCGCTCCAAATCCACCGCAAGCTTCCCGGCCATGGTGATGATCCGCAGGTCACCGGCCATAGGCTGCTGCAGGGCAACCAAACGCAGGCAGCGGTCTTCAATATCCAGCATCATTTGATCCAGGGCATCATCCTCATCGATGATGCTTTGGGCCAGGGCGCCATCCAAATTCTTCAAGGAATCCACTGCTCTGTAAATTTGCTTCTCTACTGTTGTTCCCATATGCATCAGGAGATCTTGCATCGCTTTCAAGGACTGATGATAATTCGTTCTGGTATCCACCCTGGGTACACCCCTCTTATGATCTGATTTATTAGCCGAAACGGCCTGTAATATAATCCTCTGTGCGTTGATCCCGGGGCGTCGTGAAAATGGTATCTGTATTGTCCGTTTCCACCATATAGCCGTTCAGGAAAAACGAAGTGAAGTCCGAAATCCGTGCTGCCTGCTGCATATTATGAGTAACGATGATGATGGTATACCATTCCTTCAGGGATTGGGACAACTCCTCCACCTTCAGGGTGGAGATGGGGTCCAGCGCTGAGGTGGGTTCATCCATCAGGAGCACATCAGGCTCTACCGCCAGCAGTCTCGCGATGCACAGCCGCTGCTGCTGTCCGCCGGACAGCCCCAATGCGGACTTGCCCAACCGGTCATGCACTTCGTCCCATAATGCCGCCTGCTTGAGGCTTTTTTCCACAATACCATCCAGAATGCTCTTCTTCTTAATGCCGTGAACCCGCGGACCATAAGCAATGTTATCGTAGATGCTCATGGGGAACGGATTAGGCCGTTGGAACACCATACCGACCTTCTTGCGAAGGCTCACCACATCGGTGCCGGTGCTGTTGATGTTCACACCCTCTACATTCACATCTCCGGTTATCCGGACATTGTCGATCAGGTCATTCATCCGGTTCAAGGTGCGGAGGAAGGTGGATTTGCCGCAGCCGGACGGGCCGATCAGGGCGTGGATGGTGTTTTTCTTGATATCCAGGTTGATATCATGAAGGGCGTGATTATCACCGTAAAACAGATTCAGGTTGCGTACCGATATTTTAGGCTCCATGGACGGTTACTTCCCTCCGTTGAATTTTTTGGACAGAATCCGGCTGGGAACGGCGATCAGCAGGTTGAAGAGCAGGACCACCAGGACCAGCAGGGCGCCGCTGCCCTGGGCGATTTGTTTGGCGTCGGGTACCAGGGACGAAGCCTGCACATACCACAGATGGACCGAGAGGGTTTCGCCCATAGCTGTCAAATCGAAGTCGGGGAAGTGCCGGGATACGGATACGCCCGAGGTATAGATCAGAATGGCGGACTCCCCCAGTGCCCGGCCTGAAACCAGCGTGATGCCGGTGATGAGCGTAGGCAGCGCTGCGGGCAGCATGACCTTGCGGATCGCCTGCCAGCGGGTAGAGCCTAAGGCAAGTGAAGCCTCCCAATAGGAATCGGGCACCGCCCGCAGAGCTTCCTCCGTGTTACGGACCAGAACCGGCAGATTCAAGAGAGCCAAGCTCAAGGCGCCGGCAATGATGGAGAATTTCATCCCCATCCAGTTTACGAAAACCAGGTAACCGAACAGGCCGAATACAATGGACGGAACGGAGGACAGGGCCTCCACCGAAATCCGGATCAGGTTCGTAAAACGGTTTTTCTTGGCGTAGATGGCCAGGTAAATCCCTGCTCCGAAGCCGATAGGCAGCGACACTGCCATGGACAGGAACAGAATATAGAAGGAGTTGAACAGCATAGGGCCTACACCCCCGCCTGCCCGCACCTCACTAGGCTTTCCGAAGATAAAGCTGGGGGTCAGATGCTTCAGACCCGGACCGAGAATTTTATACAGGAACCAGCCGAGAATCACAATAATCAGGAAGCCGATTCCCCAAAGAAGGACGGTAGCCGCTTTGTCGAACATTTTGTTTCGTTGCGCCACTTTGGATGGGGTCGTTATCATTTGACTTCACTCCTTTTGGCCAGGACGCGGATGCCGATGATCAGCGCAAGGGAGATTAATAGCAGCATAAGGGCCATTAGATACAGCGCGTTGTTCCAGGCCGTCCCGTAAAAGGTGGAGGGCATGTCCTTCACGATAGCCGTGGTCAGAACCGTAGTGGAGTCCAGGAGGGACTTCGGCATCTGCGGGGAATTGCCGATGACCATGAATACAGCCATGGTTTCCCCGATGGCCCGGCCCATTCCCAGAATGATGGCCGTGATGACCCCAGGCCGGGAAGCGGGCAGCAGCACCTTCCAGATGGTCTGCCAGCGTGTTGCGCCAAGAGCCAGGGAAGCCTCCTCCAGGCGGACAGGCAAGGAACGGATGGCGTCCTCGGAAATGGACAGGATCGTAGGCATAATCATAACGGCCAGGATGATCGCAGCAGGCAGAATGCCATAACCGACGGTACTGGGGAAAAGCTTATGCAGAAACGGCACAATGACGGTCATGCCGATAAAGCCGTACACAACGGAGGGAATCCCCACGAACAAATCCGTTACCGGACGCAGAATTTCCCGCATCCACTGAGGTGCGACTTTGGCCATGAATACGGCGCCGCCCAAGGCAATGGGCAAGGACAGCAGCACCGACAGCAGGGTCAGCACCATGGTACTGAAGAAGAATGGGAAGGCTCCGAACCGGCCTTCGCTGGGTGTCCAGTCCAGAGAGAAGAAAAAGGAGCTGAGCGACACCTCCCGGAAGGTCTGTGTCCCTTGATAACCCACGAAAAAAATCAATGTAAAAATAATAACGGACACGATTGTTGCGCTTAGGATAAACACCCATCTCATGGCTGCGTCTTCCCCAAGCCGCATTCTGGTCCAGCGTGACACGGGACCGGACTTTCTCTCATTCGTAGCAGGAACTTCCTCCGCCGCGATTGACAAATTAAAAACCTCCTTCATAACGCCTCTCTCTACTTGCTTCATTCTAATTCACCACTGTTATGGAATCATTAATGAATTGTAAACGTGGTGTAAACATTTTTGGCGTACCGGAAGACACAACAAAAGACGGCTTTCGACTATTTTCGTCCGCCGTCCAATGTTGTATTCCCATTCCGGTGCCACTCTCATCCGCAATAAAAGCCCCGCCTTGCGGCAGAGCTTTTATCATCTTTATCTAGGCGTATCTGGATTGAAACTTGTTCCTTCATTATTTCTTGGGTGCAAGGCTAGCAGGCAGGAAGCCCAGTTCTTCAATCTTGGACTTGGTTTTGCCGGAAGCGGGTTTTTGGTACTCGTCGCCCAGGATGTAGTCCAGGAACGCCTTGGTTGCGCCAGTAGGCTCACCCTTGGTGTACATATGCTCAATGCCGAACAGCGGGTAGGTTCCGCCCTTAATGGTGTCCGCGGAGTAAGATACGCCATCGAACTTAACAGCCTTCAGGGTGTTGTCAATGTAAGGAGTATCGATATAGCCGATGGAACCGGTGGTGGAGGCTACGGAAGTCTTCATGGCCCCGGACTCAGCTTGAGTGATGCCGTCCTTAGTGAATTGGGCAGTGCCCAGTACGATTTGTTGAACCAGCTTACGGGAGCCGGAGGAGTCAGGACGGTGGATCACGGTGATCTTTTGGTCCTTGCCGCCAACATCCTTCCAGTTGGTGATTTTGCCGGAGAAAATATCGGCAGCTTGTTGCTTAGTCAGGTTATCTACCGTTACATCATTGTTTACGATAATAGCGAAAGGCGCTACAGCTACAATGTGGTCAACCAGACCCTTGTCCTTATATTCGTCGCCGGCTGCCACGTCGGAGTTACCGATGTTGGAGGTGCCGTCTGCTACGTTTTTCAAGCCTGTGCCGGAACCGCCGCCGGTTACGTTAATGGTAGCCTTGGAATTCTTGGCCATAAAGTCTTCAGCAGCAGCCTTTACCAGAGGAAGCAATGCGCTGGAGCCGGAAGCTGTAACGGTGCCTTCCACTGTCGGTGCCTTGGATGCTGCGGGAGATGCTGCAGTGCCCGCCGATGCCGCTGTGCTTGCTGCCGGGCTGCTGGCGGAAGTATCTTCTTTTTTGTCTCCGCATCCTGCCAAAACCCCCACCATCATCATTGCAGAAAGAATCAGTACCAACCATTTCTTAGACATGTTCTCTTTGTCCTCCTTAGTGTTATCTTTCTGTAACCCATGGTAACAGCGTTTTGTTAAGCTTAAACCCTAGATTCGTAAACGGAGTGTAAAAGATTTTAAACATGCGATAACATGAATAGGGACGTTTTCCCAAGGTTTCGACAACTTTATGACTTTACAATTCCCTTACATTTCCGTGACGCTGCGATTATAAATCGCCTATATAGTTGAAGCGTAATTCATTCGATCGTTGGAGGGTGCATACATATGCTTTTTCGTCACAGCCCCCGCTTGGCGGGGAGATTCCCCGGATTGAAGCTGACCCTGAAGCTGCGCTTGGGGATCGGCTTCGCTGCCATTATTGCCGTATTCGTAGTGGCGGCGGTTTTCAATAGCGGGCAAATCGGACGGATCCGGACCAACATGGAGACCCAGGACAGCAAGGTTCGCTTGCAGATGCAGGCTCTTGAGCTGAAGGGTGCGGCCCAGGACATCAAGGATATTGCTTCCGGACTGATGATCTCCCGCACGCAAGCCTTTATCGACAAATACAAGGAAGCACGTCCTGTGTTTCTGGAGCAGTCCAAGCAGCTGGGAGACACCGCCTCCACCGAGGAGCAGCTGAAATGGAGAAGCCAGCTGGTGATGGCCACCACGGATTATCTCAATATGTTCGACCAGGCAGTCACCATCATTTCCGATCCAAACCTGAAAGATGTAGAGAAGCAGATGAACACCCAATATCTCTATGAAGAAACCCAGAAGCAGCGGGACAAAATATTTACGCTCACCGACCAGTTCTATACGGCCTTCAGTCAGGATGCCGAGTCGGCTATGGAAATCTCCCGGGAAACGCTGGACCAAAGCGCCGCGTCCATGTGGCTTTACTCTCTCCTGGCGATTATTCTGGGGGCAGCCGTTGCCGTTATTATCATTCTCTACTTTGGGCGGAGCATACGAAGGCTGCAGAATGCGGTTTCCGTTATTGCGGAAGGAAATCTGTCCCACAAGATCAACTCCTCCTCCCGGGATGAGCTGGGCCAGCTGAGCCGCGCCTTCGATACGATGGTGGACAAGGTGCGGGATATGGTACTGGAGACCAAAGCCGCCGCTACTTCCTTAGACGAGCATTCCGGACAGTTCCAGCGTTACTCCCAGGATACCGCCGCGGCTAATGCCCATATCCTAACGGCTATCCAGGAGATCGCCAAGGGTGCGGGGCAGCAAGCCCAGCAGGCGGAAAACAGCGCGGGAATCCTCGACCAGCTGGAACGGGAAATCGGCGACATCTGGGAATATGCCCGGCTGATGAGCCAAAGCGGCAAAACCTCCGAGCAGAACACCAAGGACGGGCAATCCTCCGTAGAAGCGCTGCAGAAGGCGTCCATACAAACCGAGGAGCTGCTCCTTCAGGTGCAGCAATCCATGGCAGGGCTCTCGGAGCATTCCTCGAAGATCGGAGCCATCGTCGGCACCATCGGGGAGATTGCCTCGCAAACCAATATCTTATCGTTGAATGCGGCCATTGAAGCGGCACGGGCAGGAAGCTACGGCAAGGGATTTTCGGTCATTGCCGAGGAGGTCCGGGTATTGTCCTTACATACAGGTGAACAATCGAAGAATATCGAGCGGATTATCAGCGGGCTTAGCGGGGAAATTGCGGCGCTGGGCGAGAAGCTTGCCAACAGCCAGCAGATGATTTTGAAGCAGAACAGCCAGGTGGTCAACTGCCTCGGCTCATTTGAAGCCATTGCCGGCTCTACGGCGGAGGTTTCCTCCCGGATTGGCCAGGTGAATGGCAAGGTGGACACCATCCGGGTGAAATGCCGGGAACTGGTGGAGAACTTCCAGCAGGTGGCCGCGGTGGCCCAGGAAACGGCGGCGGGTGTGCAGGAGGTGAACTCTACCTCTCTGCAGCAGGATGCGGCTATCCGCCATGTGGCGGGACAAGCAGAGGATATTCACGCTTTGTCCAAGGAGCTGTTCAGCTCGCTGCAAAGCTTTGTGGTGGAGTAAAGGCTGGAATTGAGGGTTGGGTTGGGTTGGGTTGGGTTGGGTTGGGTTGGGTTGGGTTGGGTTGGGTTGGGTTGGGTTGGGTTGGGTTGG
>NZ_JBJURJ010000028.1:0-78940 GCF_046098205.1 Paenibacillus mesotrionivorans
AAAAAAAGGAAAATGCCGCCATGTTTAGTTGCCTATTCTCTTTTTTGATGAAGAGCAGAGAAGAACATGTAAATATTTTCAACAAAAGCATGTTTATCCCTATCTCTAGGCATCCACCTAGCCATGTTAAGTTTAGTGCATCGCCAGTGCTCTGGCCGCCGTTAGAATCCGAAACCACTGCTGGAGCCATAAAGCACCCTAACCCGGTTCTACCCCCTTGAAGCCATACGAGAGCCCTAAGCCGGTTTGAGCGCATAAAAAAACCGCCGGTGCAGGGATGCCATACATCCCCGTCCAGCGGCTTTATCCTATTCGCCCCACACCTCGTCGGCGATTTCCTTAATCAGCTTGAGCTTGTTCCACTGCTCCTCCTCTGTGAGGATATTCCCCTCCTCCGTGGAGGCAAAGCCGCATTGGGGGCTCAGGCACAGATGATCGGCCGGCACATAACGGGCCGCCTCTCTGATCCGCGCCTTAATCTGCTCCTTATCCTCCAGCTCGCCCGTTTTGGACGAAACCAGCCCCAGCACCACCAGCTTGTTGTCCGGCACCTGCTTGAGCGGCTGGAAGTCCCCGGAGCGCTCCGTATCATACTCCAGATAGTAGGCGGACACATTCTCACCGCCGAACAGGGCCGGCGCCACATTGTCGTAGCCGCCGGAGGCTGCCCAGGTGGAGTGGTAATTGCCCCGGCAGATATGGGTGGTCACCGTCAGATCCTCCGGCAGCTCCGCAATCGCATCATTGTTCAGGCGCAGATACAGCTCCTGCAGCTGCTGGATATCATAACCCTGCCCCGCCATGGTGGACCAAAATCCCTCGTCGCACAGCATCCCCCACGTGCAGTCATCCAGCTGGATGTTCCGGCAGCCCAGATCATAAAAGGCCAGGATCACTTGGCGGTAGGCGTCGGCAATATCCCGGTACAGCTCCTCCCGATCGGGGTAGATGGCCTTGACGCTGTTTTCATTCACCCCGCGCACCAGCTCGGCGAAAAACTGGGCGGGTGCGGGAATGGTTTGCCGTGCGGCTGTTTCCTCCCCCGCCTCCTGCTTCAGGAAGCGGTAATGTTCCAGGAACGGATGCCCGGTAAAGCGGATTTTGCCGGACAGTCTGGCCGAATCCGCTCTGGTTTCCACGCCGTGGAACATGTAACCCTGGTCCATCATCACATGCTCCACACCATCGAAGCCCCAGAAGAAATCCAGATGCCAGTAGCTGCGGCGGAATTCCCCGTCCGTCACGGCCTTCAGGCCCAGCTCCTTCTGCTTCTCCACCAGCTTGCGGATTTCATTGTCCTCCGCCTGCGTCAATGCCTCCCGGGTAATGGCTCCGACGGCGAACTGCTCCCGTGCTTCCTTCAGCGCTGCCGGACGCAGGAAGCTGCCGACTACATCATAGCGGTAAGGGGCGGTTCCCCTTAAGGTGGTATGTCCGAATAAGGCTGTCATAGTCATGTCTCCTTTTGCACCATAAGTTCCTTCAGGAAGGTTTCTCTTATTGTGGCATACAGGAGTCTCTATAGCGTAACACTTAAAAATTATGGTCGGGTATAGATTAAAGCTATAGCAACCGGATCCGCGCAAAGCTGCGTTTGCCAACCTGGATCACATCACCGTCTGCTGGCGCCACTTCCGCCAGAGGCTCCTCCACCCTCACCTCATTCAACCTGACAGCTCCCCCCTGAATGCTTCGGCGGGCCTCCCCATTGGAGGGTGTAAGCCCCAGAGATACCAGCAGCTTGGTTACCCGGATGGCTCCATTCTCGCCCAGCTCACTGCGGTTCAGCACCGCCTCCGGAATCTCCGCAGGCAATCTCCTCTCCCGGAAAACCGTCACAAAATGCCGCTCTGCCGCTTCAGCCTGCTTTTCCCCGTGGTAAAGGCGTACCAGCGTATGGGCGAGAGCCATCTTGGCATCCCTGGGGTGAATCCGCCCCTCCTGCAGACCGGCAGCCAGGACTTCCAGCTCCTCCGGTGTGCGGTCCGTGGCCAATTGGTAAAACTTCAGCATCAGCTCATCGGGAATGGACATGGCCTTGCCGTAGATCTCGTTAGGCGCCTCATCGATCCCGATGTAGTTGCCTAGGCTTTTGCTCATTTTGTTAACGCCGTCCAATCCCTCCAGAAGCGGCATGGTCATCGCCACCTGGGACGACAGCCCGTATTCCTTCTGCAGCGTTCTGCCCATCAGCAGGTTGAAGGTCTGGTCCGTTCCACCCAGCTCCACGTCCGTCTGCAGCGCAACGGAATCATATCCCTGCATCAGCGGATAAAAGAATTCATGGATATGGATAGCCTGGCCGCCGGTGTAGCGCTTCTGGAAGTCGTCCCGCTCCAGCATCCGGGCCACTGTGGTTTTGGCCGCCAGTCCTACCACATCGGCGAAGGTTAGCGGAGCAAGCCACTTGGAGTTGAAGTGCACCTCCGTCAGCACCGGGTCGAGAATCTTGTAGATCTGCTTGCGGTAGGTTTCCGCATTGCGGCCCACATCCTCCTCAGTCAACTGCTTGCGGGTTTCCGATTTGCCTGTGGGATCCCCGATCCGGCCGGTAAAATCTCCGATAATCAGCTGCACCCGGTGCCCGCATTCCTGGAACTGGCGGAGCTTGTGGAGCACCACCGTATGGCCCACATGAATATCCGGCGCCGAAGGGTCCATGCCCAGCTTCACGTTTAGGGGCCTGCCTTCCGCTATGGCGTCGGCGATTTTCTGCTTCAACGCCTCCTCCGGTACCACTTGGGCGGCGCCGCTCCGGAGAATGGAATATTGGCGCTCCACCTCCTGCTGCTGCTCTTTGGTCAACTTATTCCACTCCACCATTGCTGCTCCCCCTTTTCATTGGTTCTTTTGAAAAAAATAAAAAAACCTTCCCATCCCCAAACAAAGGGACGAGAAGGTTAACCCGCGGTACCACCCTGATTAAAGCATCGCAGCCGATGCTTTCACTTGAACCGGATAACGGAGAACCCGTGAGAGAAGCCGCAGACAAGCCTGTTCGGCCATCGGATAAGGCTGCTCCAAGCTCAGGACCGTGTAATTCAGCATCCGCCATGTACCGGTTCGCACCACCCACCGATTCTCTTCAAGACATCTGCGGCTGCCTACTGGGGCATGGATTATGCCCTGTCCTTCAACGCTTTTTTGCCATATAGAGACGCATTCCTGCGCCAGCATTTCACCTTTTATACCATACTCAGCTTGGAAAAGTCAATCAGGCCCGGTATAATGGATACAGTCCGAAGAAACCCGAATTTCATACATACCGCCGTCAGGCTATCCTTTATAGGGTCGGACGTACAGGAGGAAATTGAATGACCCAAACCAACACATCCATCTGGAAGCGCATCGGCGCATTTTTCCGGAAACGGGCGGTCCGCCGAACCGGGCTGATCCTGTTTATGACGGTAAAATGGATGATTATCGGCATCATTATCGCTGGTTTTGCCGCAGGCGGAGCCGCCTTCGGCTATCTGGCCTCCGTATTGAAGGACGAGCCAATCCGCAACGAGGCGTTTATGCGGGAGCAGATTGAGCAGAACATGCTGACCGGTTTTGTCTATTTCAATGACGACACCCCCATCGGCCAGCTGCGGACCGAAGAGGACCGGCGCATGGCCACCAAGGCGGATATTCCGCCGCAAATTATCGACGCCACACTGGCCATTGAGGACAACTCCTTCAATGAGCATATCGGGGTGGATGTGAACGGACTCATCCGGGCGGTGAAGCAGAAGCTGCTGAACGAGGATGTCCAGACCGGCGGGAGCACCATTACCCAGCAGGTGGCCAGACGGGTATTCCTTACCCTGGACCGGGAGATGACCCGGAAGTTCAAGGAAATTTTCCTGGCTGTGCGGATGGAGCGGATTCTGACCAAGGACGAGATCCTGCTGGCTTATCTGAACAAAATCCCTTACGGCAACGGGTCCAACGGTTACACCGTGTACGGCATCAAGGCCGCTGCCAAGGGACTGTTCGACAAGGATGATCTGAATGAGCTGAACATTGCCCAAAGCGCCTATTTGGCCGGGCTGCCGCAGCTTCCCAGCGATTATTCCGCCTTCTCCGGCAAGGGCGAGTTCGATTCTGCCGCCTTCAACCGGGCTGTGAAGCGCCAGCAGCTGGTGCTGCGCCGGATGCTGGAGGAAAGCAAGATCACGCAGCAGCAGTACGATGAGGCCCTGGCCTTTGATCTGAAGGGCTCACTTGCCAAAACCACCCAAAAGGCCTACAACACCTACCCCTACCTGATGATGGAGGTGGAGCGCAAGGCCGCGGAAGCCATGGTCAAGGCCCAATACCCGGATCTGAAGCTGGATACGGACAGCAAAAAAACCGCCTTTAACGAGGCCCAGAAGGATGCGCTGAATCAGCTTTTGCGTGGCGGCTATCATATTCATACCACCATCGACAAGACCATCTATGATTCCATGCAGTCCATCGCGCAGAATCCGAAGAACTTCACCCCGAACCTGAAGAATGTGGAGAAGGAAAAGGATGGGCTGGAGCAGATCGGCGCAGTGATGATCGATAACAAAAGCGGCGCGATTCTCGGCATGATGGAGGGCCGCGACTTCTATACGGAGCAGCTGAACCATGCCACCCAGGCCTACCGTCAGCCCGGCTCCACCATGAAGCCCATTGCGGCGTACATCCCCGCCATGGAGAAGGGCGCCATCCAGCCGGCCACCGTCATCGATGATGCGCCGATAATTCTGCCGGACGGACAGAAGGGTGTCCATATCCCGATGAACTGGAACAACAAGTTCCAAGGTCTGGTAACTGCACGGGAGGCGCTGAACCAATCCTATAATATCCCTGCCTTGAAGCTCTTCCTGTACCAGGTAGGCATTAAGGAAGCATGGGATTATGCCGCCAAGATGGGGATTACCTCCATCACCAAGGAGGATGCCGTTGCCCAAACCGGGGTTATCGGCGGCCTCTACAAGGGTGTGAACGTGGAGGAAATGACCAACGCTTATACCACCATCCCCAACCAAGGGGTGTTCTACGATGCCTATCTGATCGACCGGATCGTGGACAGCAACGGCAAGGTTGTGTACCAGCATGACCGCAAGCCGTCCCGGGTGTACTCCGAGCAGACCGCCTACCTGATGACCGATATGCTGCGCACCGTTATTACCAACGGCACCGCTCCGGAAATCAAGAATAACTTCAAGCATTACAAGAACATGGCGGTCTCCGGCAAAACAGGCTCTACCCAGGATGACGCTGACGCCTGGTTTGTAGGTTTTACCCCCGACATTACCCTGGGGGTATGGGCGGGGTATGACCAGCCCGTCAACAAGCTGATTAAGGGAAGTGGCACTAAACGGGCCCTGAATGTGTGGGCGCAGGTGATGAACGAGGCGGTGGAGAAACGCGCCGAGCTGTTCCCTACCAAAGCCTTCACCAAACCCGAGGATATTGTGCAGATGACCGTATCCAGCGTGTCCGGCAAGCTCCCCAATGAGCTTACCTCCGCCGCGGGCAAATCCGTTACCGATTTGTTCAACAAGAAGTATGTGCCTACCCAGGAAGATGATGTGATGGTCAAAATGAAGTACATTACCTTCAATGGGGTGAACTATGTTCCCCAGCCGGGTACGCCGGATGATTTCCTGAGTGAGCAGGTGGTGATCCGCCGGGAGAAATCCATAAGCAAGATTCTTAGCGAGATTAAAGAAGCCATGGATAAACTTCCAGAGAAAAGCCGAAAGCCCCTGGATCAGTTTGTGCCGTTGGATGCCAACAGTGACGCCCCTTCCGAGACGGACCCGCGGACGGACGACGGCATTATTCCGCCGCAGCCAGGCAGCATTGTGGTCACCCGCAACGGGGATGTGAACCGCATCTCCTTTATGCCGGTCACCGCCCCGGATATTGTGGGTTACCGGCTGTACCGGACCACAGACGGGCTTACCTTCGTGCGGGCCGGCACTCCCCAGGTGCTGATGGTGAACCCGGCTGAGCCGATCTTCACGGATACCGCTCCGGGCGGTGCAGCCTACGGCTACTACGTCAGCGCGGTAGATGTGGCGGGACGGGAGAGCGTAGCCTCCAAGCCGGTATTCGCCGACGGCCAGAATCACAGCCAGGCCAACCAGAACGGCCCCGGCGGTCTGCTGCCCTCAGGCAGCCCCGGAGGCAGCAGCTCTCCCGGCAAAGCACCTACGCCAGGGGGCAGCAGCACGGCAGGCAAACCTACGCCGACCCCGGCTGCTCCCAAGAACGAACCTGCAGAGCCGGAGGGCTTAAAGGCCAAAAGCAAGGGTGTTTCCCTCCAGCTGACCTGGACGGCCAATCCCAAGGCGGATGCTGTGAGTGAGTACAATGTGTATTACAGCGATACCGAGAATGGCGCCTACAAAATAATCGGCACCTCCAAGGGCACGGAATTCATCTACTTCGCCGCCACCGATGACGGTTATTACAAGATATCCGCCGTCAACGAGCTGGGCGAGTCGCCCCTGACCGGCGCCGTGCATTATACCAAACCGTAACAGTTGGCTGCCCTCTGGCCCTTGATCCCTCCGGGCGGGGCCTCCCCCAACCGCTTATAAAAAGCCTGAATTCGGGAGCACCGAATTCAGGCTTTTTTGTTGTTTGCGCTATCTGCTGCAGGCCGCGCGGCTCCTCCACAGGATGGCTAGTGCTGCCGCTTCACTCCGCATAAGAGGCGCAAATGCAAAAGTGCAGTTATTTCCTGCACAGTTTCATCCATACGTATCCGTAAATGCAAAAGTGCAGTTATTTGGCTCGCAGGCGGGGAAATACGCTTTTTATAGCTAGAATAACTGCACTTTTGCAGGATAACCCGCCGTTTTAGCCCATAGGCGGTGAAATAACTGCACTTTTGCAGTTGGGGGCAAATTGATGCTACTTGATGCTACTTGATGCTACTTGATGCTACTTGATGCTACCTATGCTTCTTGATGCTACCTATGCTTCTTGATGCTACCTATGCTTCTTGATGCTACCTATGCTTCTTGATGCTACCTATGCTTCTTGATGCTACCTATGCTTCTTGATGCTACCTATGCTTCTTGATGCTACCTATGCTTCTTATGCTACCTATGCTTCTTGATGCTACCTATGCTTCTTGATGCTACTTATACTACTTGATGCTAATTGAGCTACTTGAGGCCACTGGAGGCCACTGGAGGCCACTGGAACCGGACATACGTTGGAGTTGAGCCTTCCCCCCTACAGCCTTCCCAGCAAATGCTCCACCAGCTCGCAGGAGCGCCGGGCCGCCAAGGCTGTAAACTCGGCGAAGCTCACCGGGGCGGAGCCATCTGCTTTGTCAGACATGGAGCGGATAATGACGAAGGGAACGCCGTTCATGCCGCAGACCTGGGCTACAGCGGCCCCCTCCATCTCCACGCACATTCCTCCGAAATCCCGCCTAAGCGCCGCTACCTCCGCCTTGTCGGCAATAAACCGGTCTCCGGACAGAACTCTGCCCGTCCGTACCCGGCCCGGCAGCACCGCTTCGCCGGACTCTACTGCCAGTCTGACCAGCTCCGGATCAGCGGCAAATACGGAGTGCTCCTGGAAGGGGATCACTCCCCGGGCAAAGCCCAAGGGGCTGGCATCCATGTCATGCTGGAGGCAATCCAGGGACACCACCAGATCCCCAACCGCAAGCTCCGGATCCAGGGCTCCGGCCACGCCAGTGAACAGAACAGCCTCCGCCCCATAAGCGGTCACCAGCAGCTGTACCGTCACCGCCGCGTTTACCTTGCCTACCCCTGATTTACAGACCACCACCTGCCGCCCGGCGAAGCTCCCTTTCATGAACTCAATCCCCGCCAGCTGGATTACCTCCAGATGCACCAGCTTCGCGGCAAGCAGCCGGACCTCCTCCTCCATAGCTCCGATAATCCCGATAACCCCGTAAGCGCTCTCTCCCGGATTTCCCAACACCACAGCCGCTCCCTTCATCCTTCTCAACTTCCCGTTCCTTCCCCCGAAAACCCTGCACATACAAGAACAGCTCCCCGGGAAGGGAGCTGCGGTCAAATCCGGGTTATATCCGGCCTATTATACTTCAGCTACAGATTGGCGCTGAATGACCTCGTGCATCAGGGTAACCTTGCCCTTCTCCACATTTTCTTTGTTCATCAGCTTCGTCAACAGACGCATGGACACGGCCCCGATGTCATACATAGGCTGAGCTACAGTAGTCAGCAGCGGGCGGACCATAGAGGCCATCCGGCTGTTATCTACACTGATCACGGAGATATCGCCGGGAATGGCAAGTCCCGCATCCTGTGCGGCGTGAATGGCGCCGATAGCCATTTCGTCGGTAGCCGAAAAGATAGCGGTTGGACGCTCAGGCAGCTCCAGGAAATATTTCATCGCTTCAATACCGGATTCATACCGGTGGTTGCCGATCCGTACCAAAGATTCATCAAATGCCACCCCCGCTTCTTCCAGGGCGTTCTTGTACCCGTTGTACCGGGAGAAGCCGTTGTTGGGGTCCTGCAGGTTTCCGCTGATCATGCCGATACGGCGGTGGCCTTTATCGAGAAGCAGCTTCACAGCATCATGTGCGGCCTGCTGGTGGTCGATATCCACTGCAGCCATGGTATTACCCTCCACATTCGTACCGCACAGCACGATAGGCACTGTGGCCGTCTGGAAGGCTTGCATATGCTCGTCCGTCACAACGCCGCCCATAAACAATAGCCCGTCCACCTGCTTCTCCAGCAGGGTGTTGATTACGCGGATCTCCTTTTCCTTGCGCTTGTCCGCGTTACAAAGGATGATATTGTAATGGTACATATTGGCAATGTCTTCAATGCCCCGGGCCACCTCAGCAAAGATGGCGTTGGAGATATCGGGAATGACAACGCCCACGGTGGTGGTCTTCTTGCTGGCCAAACCCCGCGCAACGGCATTGGGACGGTAGCCCAGCCGCTCAATGGCTTCGAATACCTTTTTTCTGGTTTGGGGCTTCACATTCGGATTATTGTTGACAACCCGGGATACGGTAGCCATCGATACTCCGGCTTCTCTGGCAACATCGTAAATAGTTACTGTCACGTTATCTCTCTCCAATATATAGACGTATTTTCATTCCCGTATAATAACGATATGATACGACAAAATAATTCGCCTTGCAACGGAAACCTTCCCGTTTGCAAGAGATTCCCACTTCGCCGCTTGGTGAAATCAATCCAGCCGGGAAGCCAGCTCCTTCAAGGCCGCTGCGGTAATTCGCCAATGGGAGGTCGTCCAAACGGACGCGCCGTTCTTCAAAAGCAGCACCTGCGGCGATTCATGCTTCACACCGGTATCCTCCGCCACCGCATTGGATACGGTCCGGTTCTCCACCACCAGAACGCGGGCATAACGGACACCCGGCAGCGCTTCCACATGCACATGCTTCAGAAACTCGTCATGGGCTTCGGCGCTGATGGGACAGCGGGTGCTGTGCTTTATAAGCATAACCGGCGTATTCTCCGACTCCGCCAGCAGCCGCTTCCATTCCTCAACCTTCGTCAATTCCTGCACATCGGCCAATTACGCTCACCTGCCTGCAAATGATTTCCTTTCAATCAATAGTATCAAAAATAAAGAAAAAAAGCCAACCTTATTGTAGGCGGCTTTACTGGAACAATTTGGTCCGGACCCATGGCCGGATCAAGAATGGCAACCTCGGCATCGGCAAGGTCAACCGGAGGTTTTTTTGTAATTGTTTTTCTCCCTTTCTGTGGTTCCGGTTCTGCGATTCGGATCTCCCGATCCGGTTCTGCAGCTCGTGAATCTACCGTTCGGATTACGCATTGCTTATGGATGTTGTACAGCCCGCCTTGCCCTCACCGGTCAAAGCTTCATTTCGTAAGTACTCATAGCGTAGCGGGTAATCTGGGACAGACGCTCGGTCACATCCCTCTTCCATGCATCATCCTGCAGGGATCTGGCCAGCAGCAGCATATCCAACAGCTCGTTGATTCGTTCTTCCAGTATAACGCCCACGGATTCATGGCGGTGCTCCTTATCGGTCACCGTCACCATCAGATGGGAAATTTCGCTTATTTCCTCAAAGCGTATATACTGTTTTTCAGGTTTGTTGCCCAATTGGCTTATCAGCTTCGTCATATCCGGCTTAACGGCGGCGAATACCTCGCTGCGGCTGCAGGATTCGCATGTCAGCACCGGCACATGGGCAATCTCTACCTTGCCCTGGTAGATGACACTTCGCAGACAGATGTTCATTGTCTGACCGCACTTACATTCCTTTTGCAAAACAACCAGCTCCTTCATCCAAAAAAAGAGAAGGCAGCAGCGACACATGCCTCCACTCTCTTGTAATTCGACCAGGGAGCCGGTTTTCCTCCCAAAAAGGAGCTAGTATTTATTGGCACAAAAGCCATTCTTCATACAAGCGGACCGCATTACTGCTTCATCCGGTGGGGCAAACGGGCATAGAAGCGGGCGATGAAAGGAATGTAAAGGACCAGCATTGCCAGGGTTCCGCCGATGGCGTCGTTGCGCAGATCATGCCAATCTGACGAGCGGCCGCTGACGAATAATTGGTGGAACTCATCTGTCAGCCCGTAAGCCGTACACAGCAGCACAACCAAAAGCCGCTGCCGCGCAGTTGGTCTAGAACCGGCAATGGCCCACACGAAGGTTAATCCCAGGATAAAATAAGCGACAAAGTGGCCCCAATCGAAGCTTTCCATCGCAGGAAACAACCTGTGGAAGAAGGGCATGAAGGAACCCAGCTCATCTCCGGTACGGGAGGAAAAATAGAAGATGGCTCCCATCACCAACACGGGAGGAAGCCATCGGACCAGATGCTTCATCATACCCGGCCGGCACCTGCCAACGCATCCACGAAGGCCTTGGAGAAGGCGGGGAGATCCGGCGGACGGCGTCCGGAGATAATATTCCGGTCAATTACCACCTCTTCATCGATCCAGGTAGCGCCGGCATTCTCCAGATCATCCTTGATGCCCGGCGTGGAGGTCATGGTGTAGCCCTTCACTATGCCCGCCGAAATCAGCACCCAGCCCGCATGACAAATCTGCGCAATGGGCTTGCCGGCCTCATGGAATTCCCGGGTCAGGCGGAGCACATGGGGATAACGGCGGAGCTTGTCCGGCGCCCAGCCTCCGGGCACATACAGCCCGTCATAATCCGCCGAGGAGACGTCATCGAATGCCGCATCCGAGGTGATGGGAACCCCGTATTTGCCGTGCAGCACCTTGCCCGCTTCCGTAGCGGCAATCACCACCTGTGCACCGGATTCCCGCAGGCGAAGCACGGGATACCACATTTCCAGATCCTCGAATTCCTCTTCCGTAAAAGCCAGTATCCTTTTGCCCATAAGCTCCATACGTTTCGTCCTCCTTATAATTGGAAATTAGTCTGCGGCCTGGACCGTGTTAAGACTAGATTTGGCCCTCAAACCGGCTTTGCCGGTTTCGAGGCTTCGATAACACATCCGGCCTGCGGCTTGGACCGTGTTATCGAAGGGCGGCTCTTAACCTTTCCTTAATCTCACTGGACCGCCTCAACCGCAGCGCCTCCGCCAGAAAGCTTTTGCCTGTTTGGGCATCGCTCTGCAGCACCTGCTCCTTCACCGGCAGCAGGCATTGGACGGACATGCTCAGCTCATGGATGCCCAGCCCCAGCCACAGCGGGATTGCCTCCGGATCACCGGCCAGCTCCCCGCAGACGCTGACAGGAATTCCGCTGGCTTTGGCGGCGTCCGCCACCTGCTTGAGCAGCCGCAACACCGCCGGATGATACGGATCGTACAGGTTGGCCACGGTTTCGTTCATCCGGTCCACAGCCAGAGCGTACTGGATCAGGTCATTGGTGCCGATGCTGAAGAACTGCACCTCCTCCGCCAGCAAGTCCGCCACCACCACGGCAGCAGGCACCTCAATCATGATGCCCACCGGAGTGTTATCCTTGAAGGGTTTGCCTTCTTCAATCAGCTCCTGCTTGGCCTGCTCCAGAATCTCGTTGGCCTGCCGCACCTCATCTACTGAGGAGATCATGGGGTACATGATCCGGATGTTGCCATGCAGAGATGCCCGGAGAATCGCTTTCAGCTGTGTCTTGAACAGCTCCCGGCAATCCAGCAGAATGCGGATGGCCCGGTAACCCAGCGCCGGGTTATCCTCTTGGGGCAAATTCATGAAGCTTACGCTTTTGTCGCCGCCGATATCCAGGGTGCGGATCACCAGCGGCCGCTCTCCCAGCTTAACGGCTGCCTCCCGGTAGACCTCATACTGCTCATCCTCCAGGGGCAGAGATACCCGGTCCATATACAGGAATTCCGTCCGGAACAGCCCTACACCCTTGGCGCCGTACTTCAGGGCCATATCCAGCTCCTTGGCCGAGCTGATGTTCACCTTCAGCTCCATCTTGACGTTGTCCTTGGTGACGGTAGGCACGTGGGCTATTTGCTTCAGGCGCTCCAGATTGGCCGCGGCACGGCTCCGTTTCTCCTCATAGACCGCAATGACATCCTGCGGCGGATTCACAATGACGCTGCCCTCATCCCCGTCGATAACCAGAATATCGCCGGTCTGGATGGCGGCGGGAAGCCGGTTTTCCATCCCCATGACGAAGGGAATGCCCATGGCCCGCAGCATAATGGCCGCATGCGAGGTGGTGCCTCCCAGCATGGTGACCACACCCAGCACCTGGGCGGAATCAAGACGGGCCAGGTGGGACGGGCTTAGCTCCTTGGCCACCAGAATGTATGGTGTATCCGCCGGCGGATCGGCTTCCTCCCACTCCCCCAGAAGATGCTTCAAGAGACGGTTGCCCACATCCTTAATGTCCGCAGCCCGTTCCTTCATGTAATCATCGTCCAGAAGATCGAACATGCTGACGAATTTGTCGATGGTTTCCTTCACCGCCACCTCCGCCGCCTTGTAATGGCGCTGCATAAGCCCCTGGATTTCGTTCATAAAAATGGGATCCTCCAGGATCGCCAGATGGGCGTTGAAGATATTGGACTCCTCTTCGCCGATCAGATCGGAGATATCCTGCTTGATATTTTCAATTTCGCTTTTGGAGCAGCGAATTCCTTCATACAGCTTCTCGAACTCCACCGCCAAATCTGCCACGTCCACCAGCTTGTCCGGCAGCTCCAGCTCCAGTGAGGGCAGCACAAACGCTCTTCCGATGGCAAACCCCGATGCTCCGCCGAATCCCCTAACCATTGGTCTCGCCCCCCGCTGCACGTATTTCATCCTTCAGAATAACCGACATAACAGACGCCTGCCCCTTGCGAACGGACTTGAACGGGGCAAAGCTCCAGGATTTGATCCGGTCGGAATTGGTAATCAGCATAGGCGTTGCCAAGGATTTGGCATTTTGCTTCACCTTGTTCAGGTTGAACTTCAGAAGCAGCTCCCCTGCCTCCACCCGGTCCCCCTGCTTCACCATACAGGTGAAATACTTCCCGTTTAGATGGGAGGTATCGATCCCCACATGCAGAAGGACCTCCAGACCGTCGTCGGTGGTGATGCCCAACGCGTGAAGCGACGGGTAGATCAAGGTTACGGTTCCGTTCACCGGGGCCACCAGCTCGCCCTTTTCCGGGAGGAAAGCAACACCGTTGCCTACTATCTTCTTGGAAAAAATCTGGTCGGGCACATCCTCCAGGGGGATCATCCGGCCCAGCATGGGCGAGTTGAACAGCACCTGATGAAGGTCTTTTTTGGTAATCCGCACAATTTCCTCCCGGATCAGCTCCGAGAAGGTGCCGAACACCACCTGGACATTGCCGGCTCCAAGCCGGATAATACCGGCTGCGCCCAAATGCTTGAGGGTGGCGATATCCATCAGCTTATCGTTAACCAGGGTAAGGCGGAGGCGGGTGATGCAGGCCTCGATGGTTTTGATGTTGTTCTTGCCGCCCAGAGCCTCCAGAATCAGCGGGGACCGGTAGGGGATATCCCCGGCGAATTCGTCGATGGTGGAGCCTTCCTCCCGTCCGGGAGTGGGCAGCTGGTACTTGACGATGGCATACCGGAACAAAAAGTAATACACAGCGGCATAGAGAATGCCAATGGGCAGGATCAGCCATTCATTCCGGGCCAGATGCATGTTAATGATAAAATCAATAGCCCCTGCCGAATAGGAGAAGCCGTGATGGATGTCCAATTCGTAAGCAATCCACATGGATGCGCCGGACAGAACGGCATGGATGAAAAACAGATACGGCGCCACGAACAAAAAAGCGAATTCGATAGGCTCCGTTACCCCTGTCAGCAGGGAGGCCAGCGCCGCCGTCAGGAAGGTTTTGCGGATCTTGGGCTTCAAGTCCTCCCGCGCCTCCTGGATAATAGCCAGCGCCACCGCGGGAAGCGCAAACATCATAATCGGATAAAGCCCGGCCATAAAGATCCCTGCCTTGGGATCACCGGAGAAGAAACGGGGGATGTCCCCGTATACCATCGTCCCGTCAGGAAGTTGGAAAGCCCCCAGCTGGAACCAATATACATTGTTCAAAATATGATGCAATCCCGATGGCACCAGAAGCCGGTACCCGAAGCCGTACAGGAACGCCCCGAAGCCGCCCAGCGAAAGCAGGAATTCACCGATCCGCCCAAACAGCTCCTGGACCCAGGGCCCCACTGCCACAACCACTCCCGACAGGAGTATGGTGGCCATACTGGTCACCAGAGGCACAAACCGCGGTCCGCCGAAGAACTGGATATATTCGGGCAGCTGGATAAACCGGAACCGCCTGTAGCATAAGGCGGCTAACACACCGATGAGAATGCCTCCGAAGATCCCAAGCTGCATGGTGCTTCCGGCAAACCGTTCGGTAATTTGTGTAAACATAAAATAAGACAGGACAGCAGACATCCCTGCTGTTCCACCGTTATCCGTCAGCCCCATGGCCACCCCGACGGCAAACAAGTAGGGCAGGTATTGAATAATCAGCCGTCCGGCAAACTCCAGTAATTCTCCGGCCTGGGAAAAATGGATGAGGTGCCAGGGCATCTGTCCCAGCCAAAGCAGAATCGCCGCCACCGGCAGGGCCATGGTGGGCAGCATTAATGAACGGCCGAGCTGCTGAAGATTGCCCATCCAGTTCATCGTATAGTTTCGGTCCACTTTGTCTTGCCGCGCCATAGTGCATCCCACCTCCCGTAGTGCTCTACCTTTGAATGGTAATGCCTGCCCCGACTTTTGTCAAAGGTCAAAAAAAGCCCGGGTCCGAAAAATCGGACCTGGACTTCGTTTGCACAACCCGCTTATTACTTGGGGAACTGTGACTTATATCCGTTAAACTGCTGATAGGCCTGCTGGATCTTTTGCTGGTCGGCCGCCTCAATCTTGTACCAGCCCTTTTGCCACATTTTATCGAACACCTGGAACTGCATGTTATGCTCATCACCCAGAATTCCTTGAATGGTTTCATGGAGCTTGGGGTTTTGCATTTCATTCAATCCGGTGTTGTAGCTGGCCGTCATGTATTTCTCCATGCTCAGAATATCATTCAGCCGGTCGCGGTCGCTGAATTCAGGGCCTGCTGCAGTTTGATTGGCTGATTCCGGAGTGGCGATCTCCACACTCACAAGCTATCCCTCCTTCAATTAATGGAGCTGACTCAAAATCGTGTTATAGTGCTGCTGGTGCTTATTCCCCAGATCACGCACCATTTGGGCCAGCTGCTGGCATTCCATCGTCTTGGCGGTTTCCTCGCATTTTTTGACAGCCAACAGCTCCCATGACAGATAATCCTTGATATAGAGCAATTCCTTTTCCCCAATCAGGTTGCGGTCCTGGGTGAGGGTGCTTTGATTCTGCTGCATGCCATACGCCTCCTTATCTGTGGCTGAAAGCGGACCCTGCGGCCCGCTTCCAGATCTATTCAAATATGCGGTTTCCCTTAAAATCTGTTGAAGTTGCTGCCCATGCTGGTGCCGCCAAACTGGGATTGGGAGGTTTGGGCGGAATCGGAACGCAGATAAGCGTCATGGTTCGGCTGGTCGCCCTTATAGTTGGCGGTGTGGAAGGAATTAGGGGAAACAAATTGTTGTTGGCCATAGCTTTGTTGGTTATTTGCAAACCCGGAATTCATACCGTAGCTGCCGGTAGAGAAGTTTTGGGTTTGGGTTTTGTATTGCTGCGGAATGGAGGTTTGACCATAGCCGCTTGTGTATTGTCCTTGTGTCGGCTGGAAGGAGTCGGAGCGCAGATAGGCATCATGATTCGCTTGGTCGCCCTTGTAGCTGGCGGTGTGATACGAGTTGGGGGAAACGTATTGAGCTTGATTTTGTTGATTTTGTTGGTTTTGGCCATAAGAAGAGCCATAACCTACATTGGAGGTGAAGCCGTAGTTAACAGAGCTGTTTACTCCACTGAAGCCGGTTTGGGAAGGCTGTGTGGAGTCAGCGCGCAGGTAGTTGTCATGGTTCGGCTGGTCACCGCGGTAATTGGCGGTGTGAAAGCTGGCCGGGTTTTGGTTTTGTTGGCCATAAACGGAATTCACCGGTCCGGTAGGCTGGAAGGATCTTTGCATCCCTTTGTATTGGGAGGTTACATTTTGGCCCATGCCGTAGGAGCTGGGGGATTGGGAATCGGATCTCAGATAGTTGTCGTGGCCGGCTTGATTGCCGCGGTAGTTGGAGGTGTGGAATTGCTCGGATTGATACACAGGTGGTTCCTCCTTTAAATGGTTGCTCGCGTTAGTCTTCTCCGGTTCACTCACCTTAGAAGCCTCTACTAGTGTCTTCACCTCCAGTGGTTTTATGTTTGGGAAAAAAAAGAAAACGGCACAGACTCTCTGTACCGTTTCCATACAAATTATGAATGTGCAATTAGGCGTTTTAGCTCTGCCGCCGCCTCCTGCGGATTGCTGCTGCGGGTGATGGCGGATACCACGGCAATCCCGTCCGCTCCCGCTTTTGTTACCAGACCGGCATTGCTGCGGTTAATTCCGCCGATGCCCACCCGCGGAATCCCGGAGCATTCAGCCTTTAATCTGCCCAGCAGCTCAAAGCCGATGGCATCACCCGCATCCGGCTTGGTAGGAGTCCCGTAGACGGGTCCGACACCCAGATAATCGGCTTCCTGTTCCAAGGCCCAACAAGCCTCCTCCCAGGAGCCGGCAGACACTCCTACAAACCGGTCAGGGCCTATCAGCCTCCGGACCTCCGGGGCCGGAAGATCGTCCTGGCCCACATGGACTCCGTCAGCGTCAAGCAGCAGAGCAATGTCCACTCGATCGTTAACCACAAAGGGAATACCCAACCCGCGGCACAGGGCTCTGACCTGTTTGGATATCTCCAGAACATCCCGCAGCGGCTGCGATTTCTCCCGCCATTGGATCATGGTAACACCGCCGTCAATCGCTTCACGGGCAATCTCCACAGCAGTACGCCCCCCATAGCTCTGCATATCCATAACCAAATACAGCTGGAGCCATTCCCGCAGCGCACGGCCGTTCCACTCTACTGCTTGTTGCATGTGCGAACCCTCTCCCCGGACAAAACTGCAGCGAAAGACAGATTTACCGCCCTTCGCTGCATGTTCCTTTTTATATTTTTTATTAACCGCGTACAGGACGTGTGACAGCATCCTCTACCTTGATGCAGCGGTCCATAATGACCTGAAGACCACCCGCCGCTGCAATATCCGCGGCTTCCTCGCTCTCAATTCCCTGCTGCAGCCAAAGCACCTTGGCTCCTGCCTTAACGGCTTCCTCGGCCACCTCCGCACAAAACTCGCTTCTGCGGAATACATTCACAATATCGATGGCGTCCGGCACCTCGGCCAAGGAATTATACCGCTTCTCCCCCAGGATGGTGTCCGCACCTGTGGGGTTTACGGGGATAATCCGGTAGCCCCGGTCTTGCATGGCCGCAGCCACCATGTGGGACGTGCGGTCGGGTTTGTCCGATAGACCCACCACAGCGATATTGGTTGTTTTCTCCAGAATTGTTCTGATCTCATCCCGCGACGGGTTCTCAAATGCCATTATGGTCAGCCTCCTTGTAATTGCATGTTTTAAATCAGGCACCCGGGGTGTAGGAAATACTCTGACGCCCCATGGCTTCCCAGGTCTCCAGAAACTGCTGGCGGTTAACAGGGAACTGCTTTTTACCGGTCCACGGATCATTCACGTATACGTATTGGTCATCATACCCCACCAGCAGCACCGCATGCTCCATAAAGGTGGTTTTGATCGGCCCGGTTGGCGTATCCCAGGTCACCCATTTGGCGGGCACGCGGAAATCGATGGTGGTCCAGACCACCGCCGGAATCCCTTGGGACAGCTGCAGCTCCAGTTCCTCGAATTCCGTTCCGGTCAAATCCACAGCCCCGGGAACATTAGCCTTCAGCACCGGAAACAGCGCCGTATGATAAATACCAAAGCCCTTGCCCTTGCCGGAAATCTCCCCTACAAACCCCGTGTTGGGATTCCCCCAATAAGCGGGGGAGCCATCGGAATTCATAGTGATCGGCGTCATATCGACAGGCATTTCGGAAAGCAGGTCCAATTTGGTCTTGGTCACGCCGGCGAAATTCAACAGCATGGACAGGCTGGTAATTTCACAGCCGGAAGGAAGCTCGGGATGCTGACGGTATATCGGCGCATCAAGAAGGACGGATGGCTTTCTCTCCGGCTTGACAGGTGCAGGCGACGGAACGGGTGTAGGCTCGGCTACCATGGAGTCAGCCGGGCGCATAACAGCAGGCGCTGCATCGGCATAAGGCGAAATCGCCCATTCCTTCCCACTTAGCCTGCCATAAATCAGCACGCTGAATACCCCGCTGGAAAACACGAGTCCTACCACCATCACAAAGGCCGCCACATATTTTGTTGTCTTCCAGAGAACATTCATCCTGATCACTCTTTTTGCTGTAGTATTCTTGCGAGTATGCGGGTCAGATCAGTTCGATATGGGCGCCGAGATCAAGCATATGCCGGAAGAAGCCGGGATACGATTTGGCGACATGATGGGCATCATTGATGATAAGCCCTTGCTCCGAACGCAAGCCCACCACGGATAAGGCCATGATCACCCTGTGGTCATAATGGGCGTTAATTTCCACGCCGCCCTTTACGCCTTCAGGTTTGCCGTGGACAATAATTTCGCTTTGCCGCTCCTCCACATTGGCCCCGGCCTTGTTCAGCTCATGGACAAAATCGGTAATGCGGTCGCATTCTTTATAGCGCAGATTCTCTACATTATAGAAGCGGGTGGTTCCTTCGGCAAAAACGGAGGCTGCCACCATCGCCAAGACACCGTCGGTAAAATGGTCACCGTCGAATTCGCCGCCGCGGAGCTTTCCGTTGCCAGTTACATGGACACTGTCGTTGGTATGCGTCAGTGGCACACCCATGGCCTTCAGTACATCCACCACCGCACGTTCACCCTGGCGGCTCTTCTCGGCCAGCCTGCGCACGGTGACATCTGAGGAGGTGACTGCTGCAGCAGCCAGAATGGCTGCGGAGCCGGGATAGTCCCCCTGGACAATGTAGTCCTTGGGCAAGTACCGCTGCCGTCCCGGAATGCGGAAGTGCATATAATCTTCGGCAGCCTCCACCCGAATTCCTGCCTGTTCGAGGACTTCCAAGGTTTGGCCGACAATGACCTTGGACTTCAGATCATGCAGAACCGTAATTTCGCTGTCTTCCTCAAGCAAGGGGGTCATAAATAACAACGAGCTCAAAAATTGGGAGCTGACATTGCCAGATACAGTAATATGCCCGCCCTTGGGTTTACCGCCGCCGATGGTGATCGGCAGTCTGCCGTCCCGGTCCGCAACTTCAACGCCCATTTGGCGGAGGGAATCGATGAGATCGTGATGGGGGCGTTTGCCCAGGGATTCGGGATAACGGTTTACGAAGGTGACCTCCTCCGGGCAAAGCGCGGCAATGGACATTAAAAACCGCAGAACTGCCCCGGCGTTGCCCACATCCAGCTCCTTCACCTTGCCGGGATGGGCACCGAAGCCGTTAATCACCAGCTTGGTTTCATCCTCCGTCAAAGTAGCCCCCAAGTCCCGGATACAACGGCGCATGGCATCGCTGTCCTCGCTGTGGGCAGGATAATAGATGGTGCTTGTCCCATCGGCAAGAGCTCCGATCAGAAGATAGCGGGTCGTATAATTCTTAGACGATAACGCTTGTATATCACCCCGGAGGACCGGGGTAGGTTTGATCACAGCTTTAAAACCGTTCATCGGGCAGGTTCCCCTCCTGAGAGTTTTTTGCTCCAGCAAAAAAATAGCTTCCTTCGGAAAAGCGCGGCCGGACATGCGGCCGTTCATAGTTACTGACAGTTTACCATATGCGGCAGGGCTTGGGAATGCGGTACAAGTCGCATCCTTCCGAAAAAACACGAATTTTCCCGTATTTGTTCGAGGAAGACCCGGTCCGCTTGACCCTCCTCCGCAATTCCGGTAGACTTCTAAAAAACATCCCAAATCGTGAGGTGCAGCGACATGGAACAGGAAATTGGCTGGATATCCGCTGACGAGGTCCGGCAACGGCTGGAACGCGGTGAAGCATTAAACTTGGTAGACGTACGCGAGCCTGAGGAGGTTGCGTTGGGCATGCTCCCCGGGGCTATCCATATTCCTTTGGGCGAGCTGCCTTACCGGCATGAAGAAATTCCCCAGGCCGATGAGGTCATCTTCGTATGCAGAAGCGGCAGCCGCAGCGGCCGGGCATGCGATTATCTGCGGCACCTGGGCTACCGCGGTCTTAAGAATATGGAGGGAGGGATGCTGGATTACGGGAATCCGTAACCTCACGCCTCCAGCATTTCCTCAATCCTGCGGGCCGCCTCCTCTGGGGGCAGGCGGTCCGTATGGAGCTGAACGGGCGCAAAATCATAAGCATGGCGCCGGGCTTCCACCAGAGTATGCACCCGCTCCACCACATCCCCCTGCAATAACGGTCTGCCCTTATCGCCGCGGACCCGCTCCACAATCACCGCTTCCTCCGCCTTCATCGCCACAACAAGACCATTCTCCAGCATAAGCCTGCGGTTTTCCTCCAAAAGAACGGCCCCTCCGCCTGTAGACACAACTTGGTTGCGGCGCTGCAGCAGTTCCTGTAAGGCTTCTGTTTCCCGTTCACGGAAAAAAGCCTCTCCATGCTCTTCGAACATCCGGCTGATGGTCATCCCCGTCTGCTCCTGGATAAAAGCATCCGTATCCGTGAAGGTCCAACCAAGGCGATTGGCCAGAATCCGGCCTACGGTGGTTTTTCCGGTGCCCATAAAACCAACAAGAACAATATTTCGTTGCATAATCTTGTTCTCCCCCTTTCTCTCAAACCCGTGCTCATTCTCGGATTTTACCGCGAAAGAAAGGGAATAGGCAAGAAAATCTTGACCCGAAATTAATTATCCAACGGTTGATTCCATGGAACCCGGAACCAGACCTTCGTACCTTGCTCCGGGGCACTTTCCACATTTAACCCCTTTCCATACAGCTGGATCAGTCTCCTGTTTGTGTTCAGCAAGCCGATTCCCCTTCTGCCCTGGCGTGAGAAATCCAGCAGGCGTTCCATCTCCCCCGCAGGCATCCCCCTGCCGTTATCCCGAACCTCCAGCAGAACTTCATCCTCCTCCCGGCTGATCCGGACATGGATATTGAGCAGCTTGCGCCCGGTCATGCCGTGTTTGACAGCATTTTCTACCAATGGCTGCAGGCTGAGAGGCGGCAGAAAAATATCCCTGTCCATGTTCATATCGATATCCACAGACAATCGCGACCCGAAGCGGGCCTGCTCAATATACAGATAAGCACGCACCAGCTCCAGCTCATGCTCCAGCGGAACCAGCTGCTCCATATTCAAGAAATCCACGCTGATCCGCAGATAGCTGATGAACGCTTCTCCCAGTTCCTGCATTTTCTCCTTATTCATTTCACTCAACGCCAAAAGCGAGTTCAGTGTGTTATAGAGGAAATGGGGCGAGATTTGCGCCTGCAGATAAGCCGCCTCCATCCTCAGCCCCTCCGATATAGAGCGCTTAAGCCTTGCGAGAGACCATAACCGGTACTTCAGCTCCAGGGCATCCACCGGTTTGACCAGGTAATCATTGGCCCCGGCCAAAAAACCGGTATAGATATCCTCCGGCTGATTGCGGGCCGTAAGCAGGAGAATCGGCAACTCGGAAATATCATACCGTTCACGTACAAGGCGGGTTAATTCATAGCCGGACATCTGGGGCATCATCACATCCACAATCAGGATGTCCCAGGCCTCCTTATCCAGCATCCGCAGCATATCCTCCGGTTTCTGGACAGTGGTGATGCGGTATTCCCCGGAGGATAATACGCTGGACAGCACCTTCAGATTAATGGAGTCGTCGTCCACAGCCAGAATACGGACCGGCTTCTCCGACAAGAGTGCCGGCGGATTGGGTTGGATTCCCTGAACGGGAACATCCGCAACAGTCTGCTGTTCCTGGCCCAACAGGGACTCTGGTGCTTCTGAAGGTATGGCTGCTCCTTTTATGTTCAGGGTCGCCAGCGGCAGTGTAAACTGGAAGCTGCTGCCCAACCCGGGCTGAGAACGGACCGTTATTTCACCGCCGTGAAGCTCAATCAGCTGTTTGGCAATGGTGAGACCAAGTCCAATGCCTCCCAGTTCAGCCCCCTCTTTGCTCTGCTCGTATTCCCGGAATATCCGAAGCTGCATCTCCTCATCCATTCCTGTGCCGGTATCGGTGATTTCCACTGCCGCCATCCCCTTGCGTACGGAAGCGGAAACCCGGATGTCCCCTTCCTGTGTGAACTTCACGGCATTATGCAGCAGGTTATACAAGCTTTGGGTCAGCCTTTTTTCATCCGCCCATACAGGCGGCAGCGATTCCGGCACATCCATCACAAAACGGACGGGCTTCCCCTCCAGATTATGCCTCAGCATATCCCAAACTCCCGAAATCACAGACAAAAGCGAAACAGGCTTCGGCTGAAGCGAAATCCGGTGATCCTGAAGGCGGGCCATATCCAAAAGATCATCAAGCAGGCTCGCCATTCTTTTTCCGATAACCCGCATTAACTCCATGTCCTCAAAGCTGCGCTGCTCCAGTTTGTTTTTTTCGCGGGCTGTCACGGCTTGGGCAATGTTCATCATCCCGTGAAGCGGATTGCGCAGCTCATGGGAGGTTTGTGCTAGAAACCGGTCCTTTTCCTTGGAAGCGGCATTGAGCTGCCGGTTCAACCGTTCATTTTCTGCAGCATTATGGAAGTATTTCTTGAACCAGTAACATGAGAAGCCGATCATGGCCCCGATCAGATTCACCGGATAATAGATATGCTTGGCGGTATAGCTGTAGCTGATCACGCTCCATACCACATTGGACACCAGACAGGACATAGAAAAAACCAGAAATACGGCATCCTTGTCATTACGCCAGACGGCCCGGAACAGCATCCCGCCGAACCAGACCACGGGCAGCACATACAGGCACGCATGGACACGGGCCCGGATAGAGTAATGGACCAGCGTCATTGGAGCAACCAGAATAAAGACGGAATACAGGCCTACCAGAAGGGTGTATATGACAAAAATCTTATTCTGCTTGGTTTTGCCCAGGAATGTCCGGCCCAACTGGATCATGAAAAAGGACATCCACATATACGCCAGCAGCTTGATCTTCCACAGCCATGCATAGGGAACGGCAACCAATTCCAGAATCACCACATCATCCGACAGGACCACAGTCAGAGCGGCCATCAGCATCATGACGCCGAAGGTACGGAGGGCCTGTTGTCTGCGGTCGAAGAGATAGAGAATAAAACCGTACAAACAATGGAGAAGCGCGATAAAAACCACGCCCAGCTGTAATCCGACGGAGATAAACCGTTCGGAGGTAACGGCGCTTTGGGATCCGAAGCGGATGGACTTGACAATGCCGCCATTCAGGGAATCGTCAAAGTTGGCGTACCGGATGATGAGCTCAAGGGTATCGCTGCCCTCCGCCGATGCGGCACTCATGTACGTGGCAGCACTGGGCACATAGGTTCCCCGGTCAGTGCCCACCCGTCCCGCCTCCGCCACCACCTTCCCGTTTATCTCCAGTGTGGAGGATGTCCGGACATCCCCAATCCAGAAGCCGTACGACAGGTTCAAGGTCGGATCAACCCGGATGAGCAAGCGGTAGGTTCCGTAACCGAAGGAATCCGGGCCTTCCTTTACTTCAAGAGGGTACTGCCCCTCTACCGGAACCTGCAGCAGCATACGGTCCTTATGATGACCCTGGGCAATATCCTTCTGGGTCAACAGCTGTCCGGGGTAAAACTCCCACTCTCCGTCCAAGGTGATGGAGGGCGAATGGGAGAAGTCCCAGCCGCTAAGATCCACAGTGCCCGCTGCTGCCTTAGGATGCTTCGGAACATGCAATTCGGCAGTCCATACCCACCGGACCCCCTGCATCAGACCTACGAAGAGTATGATAAGAGCCAAATATTTCGGCAGCCGCCAGTTCACTTTTAGATGAAGGTTCGCTAATTTGTCCATAGGGAAATTATACCACAAGCATCCATATTAACCCTAGTCTTCATTTATTAGTTTATCGATTTGACTGGCAATTTGTGCGAATTCCCGGGAGACTGCCTGAAAGGAGTGGACGAGAGGCTTCAGGTCCTCGGGTTTGGCAATGCACTTATTTTTTAGACGGACAGGCTTCTGTGTCCGGATTGGCCGGTCTTCCGGAATGGTAAAAAAGTCCTCAGCAGGAGAGGCAACGGGAGCAAACTTCTCAAACCCCTCCTGCTCCAGCAGGCTGAGAATGGTTTTGAGGCTGTACCGGTTATTGCGGAGTGTCCGGACCCGCCGCAATAGCTTTAACGCCCCCGATTCATACATCACTGCGTCCCCCTGACGCACCGTAGGGATGAATTCGGAAAAGTAGTGGATCCAGCGTTTTACAGTGGTTGGTGATACTCTCAGCGCTTTAATGACCTCCAACTGGTTGTAAAGCTTTCCCATGCCCTCTCTCCTTTAAAATTTATTTTTTTGAGCTCTGCTTTACGCCTAAAGTAATCTGGTGTCATCTACAGTAAAGGATACTCACATTCTCATCAAAAAATGAGAAAAATTACCCATCAAAAAATGTGCGGACCACTGGCGTCCACTTTTTCACTTCGGATTTGTTCAAACTGTTATCAGATGGAGTCGTTACAATTTTCTTACGATACATCCTAAGATAAGGAGTTGAAATTATGGGCAGAATCAAATCCGCCTCGCCGCGAAAATGTTTGAAAAAAAACTGTGAAGGCAAGCATTATGCCAAAGGGTATTGCAAAGAGCATTACCGTCAAAATTGGTATCTGGAAAAGGTTAATGGCGGTTTTGCCTTTTCGTCCGTTTCGTCCAGTTCATCCGGTCCGTCCATTTCATCCCCTTCGTCCGCAATGTCCGGTCCATCCAATCCACCCGGTCCAGCGGGTCTGAAGGCTACAAGCCCAGCTTCTATGAGCTGATAGTGCACAACAAAACGACCGCCGGATATCGCTTTTCCGGCGGTCGTCATTCTTAATTGATGGATATGGATGTCCGTTCGCTTCGGGAGGTAAACCAATGCTTAAACCATTGTTCTATCCGTTCATGCAGGCCTACCCCCAACTCCTCTTGAAACATTCCTTCCGTAACCTGGTAGTGTTTCATCACGGAGGCAAAATCCCCCATGCCGTCATAGGATTGTAGCAGGAAAAAATGGGCCTCTTCACAGTAAGGCTGCATCCGCAGAATCCTTGCAGCGATGGTCGCCGCATCCCTGTAACGCCGTTTGGAGAGCAGCGCTTCCGTCAGCCGTAAGGCGTGTAAGGTCCACAAGCTGCGCAGGCGCACATTTTCCTCCTCTGCCCATATATAATCATATTCACCCAAATAATCGCCTTCATACTGCTCCACCCGTTTCCATAACCGCTCCAGACTATCATCATCCCTAAGGTCACGAAGCTCCAGCAGTTCCCGTTCCCACTCGGTACTCTCCAAACAAACCTGCTCAGAGGGTATCCTGTATCCTTCCTCCAGCCTTACATTTTCTACCGTAATGGGCAGGCCGGATTTTTTAAGGCCCTGCCGCATTTGGTAGACGGCGGTGTAGAGCTGAACTGCGGCCTTATGGGGATCGATGTCAGGCCATATGGCTTCAATCAGCTTATCACGGCTAACGGTACGCCCCTTTTGATGAACCAAAAAGGCAAATAGCTCCTCAGCTTTGGTGGTACGCCACTTAAACGAGCAAGGGGTTCCTGATGCATCCGTGTATCGTAGCAAGGGAAAACAACAGACCTGAACGGACTCGGACTCGATCGGGGCATTCGCTTTCCGCACGGCTGACCCAATTTTTAATTTCTGGACCGTCCGGGCCAATCTTTTGGTTTCCACAGGTTTAAGCATATAATCAATGGCATTGGCTTCAAAAGCCGCTAAAGCATGTTCATCAAAAGCCGTTACAAAGACGATTGCTGAATTCGGGCAAACCTCTTCCATATCTCTTGCTATTTCAAGTCCACTTCTTTCCGGCATGCTGATATCGAGAAAAATCACGTCGGGCTGCATGGCTTCAGCTGTCCGAAGCGCTTCGCCCGCTTCGGTGCAAATGGCCAACTGTTGCCAATCGGCCACTTCCTTCAGCTTCTTTTGCAACCACCTGAGGGCTAGCGGTTCATCATCCACCAATAGCGCACGCATCCCCAACATCCTTTCTTTGATGTTAAATAATGTAAACATAACTGATATATACTTTTCAGATTTATTCTCTCACAAAAATCCTTATACTTCCACTAAAACCCATTCATTTATGTATATTTATGGTATCCTATGGGTTTTTTTGGTCTCTCCATTATATACCATTTTATATAATTAAATAACTCATTTATTTTAATTTACATATATTAACTATGTAATATTACTGGATGCTTCTACACTAGTAATAACCAATTCCTGCATGGTGGGCTTACGTCCATTCCTAAATTCCACACCTCTAATACAATGTTAGCATCGAACGGTATTTCTCCCTGAGGAGTGGTTAAAACGTGGTGAATCCAACCCATGCAGGTATAAACAGCAGCTTCCGCAGCCGGTCATCCGCAGCTTCCCGTTTGGTATACGTGACTTATACCCGTATACAGGACGGGAGAGGGTACGTAGGTGTAATCAGCCCTAAGGAGAACAAAATTCTGGCAACGGTCCCGGTTGGACGCAATCCAGGGCCGGTTGCTTTATCCCCAGATGGGACAACTGTTTATGTAGCCAACCGGGATGATGCCACCTTATCCGTTATCGATACTTCCACCAACCGGGTTTCCGCCCTTCTGCCAACCGGCACCAATCCGACCGCAATTCTCATTACACCTGATAACAAACGGACCTACGTGGCCGGTTATGGTGGCAAAGCCATTACAGTCATTGACAATGCAAGCTTCACCGTTATCACCACCATATCCCTCCAGGACCATCCCTTTTCACTGACAGTGGACCCTAATGGACGGTTTGTGCTTGCCGCCTGCAAAGGAAGCTCCTCCGGACTGGATTCCTACGTCATTATTCATACAGAAGACCATTCGGTCCACATGGAAAGCGGATGTTGGACCTCAGCAGATCATAATCCCATAGCGGTTTCTGCAAATGGACTTTGGTTTGCCGTTTCCGGTGTTTCCCGTATTGTTATGTGGTCTATCCAAAAAAACAGCTGCCGTTACCACAGCTCCTGGACTCTTGGGCCCCATTGGGGTGTGGTCAGTACGGACAACGGACGTTGGCATGGCAACTTTTACTTTATCCGGAATGGTCCTTCCCCAGGTATCCTGCATGCGGAAATCTCCTCCGGGTTCACAGGTCCACATTTTATTGAAAGCTATAAAGGCCAACGGATTATTGCGGGGTCACCGGATCAACGCAAGATTTGTATTACTATTGCCGGGGAGCACGATCAACGGCCGGGACTGCACATCATTAAACCACAGGAGGAACAAACATCGCACTTTGTGGAGCTGCAATCCGCTTATGACGTAGGGATTACGGAGGACAGCTCCAAAGCCTTCGTTACGGGAGACAACAGTCTTACTCCCGTTGATCTGGCTTCTTATATGCGGGAAGAACCTATTGCCGTCGAAGGCAGGATCCGGGGGATTGCCGCTTGTTACCGGACGCAAAGCTGAATTTTTGCTTTACTCCTGGCCGGACTGTCCGGACTACGGATAAATCCGGCTATATTTTTTTAAACCAAACGGACAACCTGTTGCTAGTTTTGCATATAATTCAGTAGACATACTTTTAGCCTGTTCAAATGGGAGGATGCTATAAACCTTGAGTTCAAATAAGCTGATCCAACTGCCTAACTTTAGTCTTCCGAATGATACCAGAGTAACCTTTTTGGACTCGACGGCCTCCATGGAATCCGCCATTGCCACACTATGGCATTGCCGCGGCCTCTTTCAGCCAACATTTCAACATGCCTTGCGCAGAGGTGCCCGCCTAATGCCGGAAACGGTGTCGGAGCTACTAGGGACCTGGTTAATATTTACCCGCTCGCTGGTATGGCTAAGGGAAGAAACCGTTTATACAACCAACAGGGTGAAGGCCATCCAGCTTGCTCTTGCTGCAGATCCCGAACACCAGAAACTAGACCGAATCCAAACCGGACTGAAACGGACCAATTCGGCCATGGTGGATACACTGGAGGATATAATGGGACTCCTTGCTTCTCTGGGCACCTTCCCCATGACCAAGGAATATCAGCCAGCTGACTGGGCCATTCTGCTCCAACAGACGGATACCATTATCCATCAAGGTGAGACCATTCTGCACAGCATCCTCTCCAGCGGGCATTGGCTTAGGTCGATTCTTCCTGAAGTTCAGGGAGACTCAGCGGGAATAAATGAAACGGTCATGCCGGAACCTGCCCGAATGGAGCGGCTTCTGCAAACCATCCGTGTGGCAGAACGCCATGTGACGAGACTTTATTATGTAAACACAAAAAGCAGCGGCAAACGGAACCGCACGTTTAACCACCTCATCCACTTGTGCATTCAACTGATGTCCCCTTCCCTCAGGAATAAAAAGTATAAACCGGCCAAACCTTGGCTGAACAGACAAGGAACAAAAAGCAAAAAGCGGCGGTAATTCTCAGTGAAGAGAATTACCACCGTTTTTCTGTGGTGCAAGCTATTTATCCTATTCCAGCCACTGGTAGTGGAAGAAACCTTCCTTGTCCGTACGCTCGTAGGTGTGGGCGCCGAAGTAGTCGCGTTGGGCCTGCAGCAGGTTGGCCGGCAGGCGGGCGGTACGGTAGCTGTCATAGTAGGACAGGGCCGAGGAGAAGGCCGGCACCGGAATGCCCAAACGGACTGCAGTGGACACCACCTTGCGCCAGGAATCCTGGTACTTGTGGATGACGCTGCTGAAGTATTCGTCCAGAAGCAGGTTCTTCAGCTCCGGATTGCGGTCGTAGGCATCCTTGATATTCTGCAAGAACGCTGCACGGATGATGCAGCCGCCGCGGAAGATCATGGCGATACCGCCGTAGTCCAGATCCCAGCCATACTCCTCGGAGGCGGCCCGCATTTGGGCGAAGCCTTGGGCGTAGGAGCAGATTTTGCTGGCGTAGAGAGCCTGGCGGACCGCTTCGATAAACTCGGCGCGTTCCACACCCAGATCAGCTGCAGCAGGACCGTTCAGCACCTTGCTGGCCGCAACACGCTCGTCCTTCATAGCAGAGATAAACCGGGCGAACACGGACTCGGTGATGAGTGACAAGTGCACACCCAGGTCCAGAGAGCTTTGGCTGGTCCACTTGCCGGTGCCCTTCTGTCCAGCTGTATCCTTGATGATATCCACCATGGGCTTGCCGGTTTCCGGGTCGGTTTTGGTGAAGATATCCGCAGTAATTTCGATCAGGTAGCTGTCCAGCTCACCCTTGTTCCACTCTGCGAAGATTTCATGCAGTTCCGCCGGAGTCAGTCCCAGCCCGTCCTTCAAGAGCTGGTAGGCTTCGCAGATCAGCTGCATATCGCCGTATTCGATTCCGTTATGCACCATCTTCACATAATGGCCGGCTCCGTCCGGGCCGATGTAGATGCAGCAGGGGTCGCCCTTTACCTTGGCGGAGATCGCCGTCAGAATCGGGGCTACCAGCTCATAAGCATCCTTTTGGCCGCCCGGCATAATGGAGGGGCCCTTCAATGCGCCTTCCTCGCCGCCGGATACGCCGGTGCCGATAAAGCGGAAGCCCTTGGCCTCCAGCTCCTTGTTGCGGCGCTGGGTGTCCGGGAAATAGGCGTTGCCGCCGTCGATGAGAATATCCCCTTGGTCCAGGTAAGGCAACAGCTGGTTGATGGTGTCATCCGTCGGTTTGCCTGCCTTCACCATGATCAGAATCCGCCGCGGCGTCTCCAGGGATTGGACAAACTCCTCAACAGAGAAGGCACCCTTCAGGTTCTTCCCCGGGTTTTCTTCCAGAATTTCCTTCGTCTTCTCGGGAGAACGGTTATATACGGCAACCGAAAATCCTCTGCTCTCAATATTCAGAGCCAGGTTCTTGCCCATAACCGCCAGACCGACTACTCCGATTTGCTGCTTGGACACGGGTTTCTCATCCTTTCTGATTCGCATTGAAAAAAAATTATATGGTCATGGCTCCGAAGCCGCCGTCCACCCGCAGAAGCGAGCCGGTGACAAAGCTGGACGCTTTCTCGGAAGCCAGGAAAACCGCTGCTCCCTGAAGCTCGTCGGCATTGCCGAAACGTCCCATGGGTGTATGCCGCATGATGCTCTCCACCCGCTCGGCGGAGAGGATCTGGCGGTTCTGCTCCGCCGGGAAAAAGCCCGGAATAATAGCATTGACCCTGACGCCGCCGGGAGCGAATTCCCGGGCCAGGTATTGGGTAATATTGTTGACTGCGCCCTTGGAGGCGGAGTAGGTGAACACCTTGGACAGAGGCGGTCCGGAGGATACGGAGGAAATGTTGATAATGCTGCCTCCCCTGCCGGATTCCATCATGACCTTGCCGAAGATCTGGCAGGCCAGCACCACACTCTTCAGGTTCACATCCATAATCTTGTCCCATTCTTCCATGGGGAGCTCGAAAAAGGGAGTGGCGCTGTTGACGCCCGGACAATTCATCAGGACATCCACGTGTCCGGTCCAGTCCAGCACCTCCTGAAGCACACGCTTCAGGTCGTCAGGATTGACGGCGTCCGCCTGGAAAGCCTTGGCCTTGCCGCCGGCTGCCTCCACCTTGGCGCATACCGCCAGGGACTTCTCCTGATTGCGCCCGACGATGGCCACATGGGCGCCTTGCGCTCCCAAGCCTTCCGCCATAGAGCCGCCGAGTGTACTGTTGCCGCCGATAATAACAGCCGTTTTTCCGGTTAAATCGAACATGTTCACGCCTGAATCGTTCCTTCCCGTATTCAAAATTTGACGAAGCTGAAGCTGAAGAAACTACAGTTGCTCCTTCTGGAATGCGGCAATTTCGTCAAATTCCCGGCTCAACTGATGATACACTTTTTGGTAAAGGGGTGTCAAACGCTTATAGACGTCGTGGTTCTCCTGATGCTTTACATGCCGCGTTCCCGCTTTGACCCAATTGTGGATGCCGGAGAAATCCTTGACCTCGCCCATGGCGAACAGCCCCAATTGTGCTGCTCCCAGTCCGGATGCCTCGATGGCGTCCGGAACGGACAGGGTGGTGCCCATGACATCCGCCAGCATCTGGCGCCAGAATTCGGAACGGGCAAAACCGCCCGACGCCCGGATTTCCTCCGGTTCGCCCACCAGACCGGTTAATGCCTCGGCCACGGAGTGGATGCGGTACATCACTCCTTCAAGCACTGCGCGGATCATATGGCTTTTGGTGTGAGCCAAAGAGAGGCCGAAGTATACGCCTCTGGCATTGGCATTCCAGTACGGCGCCCGTTCCCCTGCCAGCAGGGGCAGGAAGATCAGACCGCCGGAACCGGCAGGCACCGACGCGGCCAATTGGGTGAGGTAATCGTAGGGGTCCATGCCCCGGCGTCTCCCCTCTTCGGCCTCCAAGGTTGCCAGGGTGTCCCGCACCCAGCGGAACATAATGCCGCCGTTATTGATGGCGCCGCCCACCACCCAGAAGTCCTCCTTCAGGGCGTAGCAGAACAGCCGTCCCTCCGGATCGGTCAAGGGCTTGCGGGTCACCGCCCGCACAGCGCCGCTGGTGCCGATGGAGACGGCCCAGACCCCATGCTCGAAGGCACCGGAGCCCAGGTTGGCCAATACGCCGTCAGATGCACCCACCACACCCGGTGTGGAGGGGTTGATGCCCATGCGGCGGGCGATGCCCGCTTCAATCCCTTCCATCACATGGACGGTAGAGACGGGGGTGGACAGACGGTCCGGCGTAATGCCGGCCAGAACCAGCGCTTCCTTATCCCACTCCAGATGGTTCAGGTTAAACAGCCCCGTGGCGCTGGCGATGGAATAATCCACCACATACTGCCCGAACCAGCGGTGCATGACATATTCCTTGATGCCGATGAACTTGTAGGCATTCCGGTGGATGTCCGGCATGCTGTCCTTCATCCATACCAGCTTCACGAAAGGAGACATGGGATGAATAGGAGTACCGGTGCGCATATAGATGGAGCGGCCTTTATGCTCCTTCTTAATGATGTCCGCCGTTTGCACAGCCCGGTTATCCGCCCAGGTAATCAGGTTGGTTAACGGTTTACCTTGCTCATCTACGGCGATGAGTCCGTGCATGGCGGAGCTGAAGGAGATACACAACAGCTTATCCGCCGGAATATCCGCTTTGGTCATCACTGCCGCCACCGCTCCGGTTACGGCCTCACAGATTTCGTCCGGGTCCTGCTCCGCCACATCCGCCCGGGGGGTGAACATGGGGTATTCCACGGAATGGCCGGCCATCACGTGGCCGTCCGTTCCGCGAATCACCAGCGTCTTGGCGCTGGTGGTGCCGATATCTACTGCCAGAATATAAGGCTTCGCTGCCAGTTGACTCATGTTAGAAAAGATCCCCTTCCTCGTTGAATGCCAGCTCATAGGGCTCTGACAGAATTTCTATATCCGGATGGCCCTTGGCCTCTTCCAGAAGGGTTTCGGAGATTTCGATTTCACCCAGGTGCAGGGTATCCCGGATACGGACCAGCCGGCAGGTGGTGTAGTCCAGAATGTTGCAGGTTTTCACCGCCGCCTGAATGGTCAGCTTCTGGTTGGCCAAGGTGGTGGCGATTTTGGTAGGTGCGCACACGGTAGAGGTCAGGCCGTTGGCATAGGTAGCCGGACGGTCCATTTTGTCTACAAGGCGCTGGGTGGTGAAATCCGCTGTGCCCACACCGTTGGCATTACCCTTGGTTTCCGGCGTCAGGTCCATCACCACCATCTTGGTCACATCCGGACCGCCATGGGCGTACGGAGTGGGATAACGGCCGGTGATATTGGGGTCCATACCGTCGCCGCTGATGTTTTTGCCGATGTAGTCGATCACCAGCACATCCAGCTGATCGAAGAGAATCCGCGGCAGGCGGGACTTGGCTTCCTTCAGAAGCTCCTCCTCGCGGCTTTCAATATCAGCTGCGGCTAGAGCCTCGACTCCGCAGGTTTCATCATAGGCATTCTCAATCAGCGCGATGCCGAATACAATGGGCAGCTTGCTCAGCATAATGTTGGCCATAGCCGGCACATTCTCTGCCATGTACTTAAAGCCCAACTGATGACAGGCTTCGGCGCCTTTTTGTTTGCCCAGGCCGATGGAGATCATCTTCATGATCCCGCTTTCGATCCGGCCGCGGAAGGCGGTGTGGGGTTTAACCCGGTTGATCACCACAATAGCGTCGGCTTCGTTGGCGTATTTGTCCACATAAACCGGCAGACCGTTGGGCAGTTCGTCCAGCTTCACCACTTCCATAGTGGAACGGATGGACACCCCCATTGTGTCCTCATCGATGCCCAGGTGATGCAGCACTTCCTTCTGGCCTTCGGCTGTAGCCCCGCCGTGGCTGCCCATACAAGGTACGATGAAGGGCTCTGCGCCGATGGCCTTGATGGCATCCACTGTGGCGCGGGTGATGGCCGCAATGTTGGCGATGCCCCGGCTGCCTACGGCAACCGCTACCTGCTGGCCAGGTTTGATAGCATCCAGCGTTCCGGGTTTTTTCAGTTCTTCCTGGAGGGTGGCAACCGGATCGGCAAGCTTCGTGTTATCAAAACGCTGGCGGATGCGCACGACCCGTGGTACCGGAATATCGCGCAGCAGTGTATCCAAGATGCTCATGACTATAACCTCCGTATATTGAAATGGTTAGGTTCTTATTTATTCAACAGACGCAGATGCTTCCCGATATGGGAGGCCAAAGCGGCGTCATACTGCTCCTCTTGCTCGGACAGTGTACGGAAAAACTCTGTTTTGAAGAGAGGCTCGCCCGCTTCGTTCTTCGCTTGCAGCAGCAGCCCGTAAGTAATATGAAGCAGCTGTCTGGCATTGTTGTCGTCCATGTAAGTATGAAGGGCGCTGTCCTCGGTTTGCTCCAACGGCTTTATGGCGGTAATATCCGTGGTCACATGATAGTATGCCTTGGCTTCCAGGAAATGCTCCAATGCATAGGCGTGCATCCTCCGGTAGAGCTGCGGGTTGAACTTGGCCACGATACGCACAGCCTCCAGCCAGTTGGTGCCGGCGGTTTTCACATGGAAACGGCCGGTGGTATGTTTGGCAACCAGCGGGAATACAGAGAACTTGTCGCTGCCCGAGTGGATGGAGAGCTTGTAGCCGAACTGGTCGGCAATAGCCGCGTGAACCTCAAGTTCCTTCTCGAACTGCTCCAGATCGCCGATGTAATCGATGCCCTTCTGGAATTCACCGCAGAAGCGGGGCGCCATGCTGTGAATGGAAATTTCCCGGTCATACAGCTCCTTGGCCACCAGATAGTGGGAAGCAGGATCCGTCGGGGTTTCCGTTTCGTCGATGGAAATTTCGAAGTCCACCACACGTCCGGCATTGACAATATAGGTTACGTAAATATAGACCATAAATTCAATGGCTTCGCCATAAATCAGAACATTCTTCATCAGGCTCTTCTTATCGAAGGTCAGACGGTGCTCCTTTGCTTCGAATTCCAGGTCCAGATATTTCTTCTCATAGTAGCTGCGGCGTTCCTCCGGTACAGTCAGATACTTGGCTTCCAGCTCTGCGTCGGACAAACCTTCGATGGTGTTGTCGATCTTCTCGGAGCAGTCCAGGGTCAGCATGGTAAAGCCCATGTCCAGGGACATCTTGATGTCAGCCTCTACCTTCAGATGGTCGCCGTCGGCGCCGAAGCCGTCCTTATAGCCCTCTTGGAATGCGGCGAAGCATGCGGCGTCCACAACCTGGTTGTAGTCGCGGCCGGTCAGGCTGAGCTCGCGGATGCTTTGCTGGGCCAGAATCGGGCGGATATCCCGTCCGCGGACGGTTTGGATATGACCCGGGGAAGCCAGTCCCAGCCGGTCGCCCAAGCCGATGGTGGAGATTCCTGTGCCGAAGGCCCGCGGTACGGTGTACAGGAGGTATTTATTCAGCACCAGCCGGTTCTCATGGGTCAGGGGACAGATTTTGCCGCCGTCCTCTTCCCGGCCGGTCAATTCATCGTAGAAGGACCCGCTGCCTGCGGCCAGGATGAACTTTTCATCACCGTGTTTGACCATGAGCAGGGTAGCGCCGTCTTGAACCGTATAAGAACCCGGATAAATTTTTACGCCCCAATCTCCAGTTGTCTCGCCTTTTTTCAAACCTTCCATTGCTTTAGCATAGACACCCACAGTCAATCGCCTCCATAATTTGGTTAGTTTTCGCTTACATAGGGTTTGGTTTGGCAAAAAACACCGGCCCTATACCCACCAGCCTTCTTCTGCGTCAGGCGTCAAAAGCGGTTAGGAGTATCGAATTGGCTGAGCCGTTGTATTTTCCCTTGCCAGGTTCCCTGATTTATGAGCTAAGCCTTTGCAGGCTCTGCTACCGATTCACGCACCACCAGCTCCGTACGCAGATAGATGGTATCCGGAGCCAGGGTTTTCTGCTCGATGCTCGTGAGGAGCACCAGTGCCCCTTGTCTGCTGATCTCTTCGATGGGCCGCTTAACGGTGGTCAACGCGGGAGACAGGTAAGCAGAGAACATGCTATCGTCGAAACCTGCCACGGATACATCCCCGGGGACCTGCAGCCCCGCATCATGCACCGCTTTCACAGCACCTACCGCCATATCGTCGTTCATGCAAAAAACGGCGGTTGGCCGTTCCGGCAGTTCGAGCAGCTGGAGCATAGCCGTATACCCGCTTTTCAAGTCATAGCTTGCCCCAACCTGATAGGATTCCTTCAATTCAATTCCGGCATCCTGCAGTGCGCGGACAAAGCCGTCTCTCCGCTCCACAGTAGAATGGAAGTTTTGCTTACCGGAGATAATCGCAATGCGGCGATGCCCTTTTTTGATCATATGATTCACGACCCTATAGGAGCCGTGGGAATCGTCGGATAGAATATTGATGGCCTTCAATCCCTCCACCTTGCGGTTCAGCACGATATGGGGAATTCCCGCTTCGGACAAGTGATGCAGGAAAGGGTCATCCTTGGCGCTTTGACTCATGACAATCACGCCGTCGAAGCTTTTGCGGTGAATGCTGCGGTAATGCTCGTAGTCGTCGATCCCCCGCACCACCAGATTGTATGCATCCTTCACTACACTGTTAATACCCCGAACCGTCTCATAGAAAAACCCGGCCGATGTGCCGGTATTCAGTGTGGAGAAGAATAAACCGATATTATAGGAACGGTCCATTACCAGGCTCTTGGCGCTGAAATTGGGGGTATAACCCATTTCCTGTGCCAGCAGCTTGATCTTCTCCTTAGTTTCGGAGTTAATCAGGGGACTATCGTTCAACGCCCGCGATACGGTGGTGTGGGAGACCTGCGCCAACCGGGCGATATCCTTGATTGTAACGTTCATCGCGTTCACCTCGATACTCATGATACCACATCATGCACACGTTAACAATCCAAAAAATTGAAAGAGCCCGACTTATTGTCCGGACTCTTTTCACCTTTTTAAATTTCGGCTAACCTTCAGCATTCCAGCATGATCAACTCCCGTCTCATCTCTTCCAGCCTGCTCTTGGATTTCTCCACAGCTTCCGTGTCCCCCAGCATCATGGCTTCATACAGAGTGGATAGCTCATAGTCCATCTCCAGCTTCAGCACCGGTGCCCGTTCCTCCGCCCGTCTGGACTTAAACGCCTGAATGATCTGCTCCGTGGTAATCATTGGTTCCCGTTGGAATAACACCTTATGCTCCACCCCCGAAATCTCCACAGACCGGATGATTTCCCCGAACATAATGTTTTCGATCAGGATCTGCCGGTCCCGGAAGCGTTTGACTATAGCATGGCCGCGGGTATCCCCGATCATTTTCTCCATGAGTTCCGCCAGCTTTTCGTCCTTTATGGAATAGTTACCCACAATTTTGTATTTATCACCGACCCGCTGAAATTTCAGCTTCACCAGCTTGCGCCCCGAACGGATGGAAATGATGAAATGCTGGTCGCTCTCGTTCCAGTACAGCGAAAACCCCTCCTGGATCAACGCCTTAATGAAAAAACGGATTTGCCGTCGATCAAATCTCAGCTCCAGGTTGCAATATTCCACCTCATGACTCTTATTCACGGCAATCCCTCCTTGATGGTGGTCCTCCCCAAGTTTCATTGATCCGTTTCCGGCTTAAAAAACAAGTAGACTTAGATTTGGAAATGATTAGAATGATTACTTTTACTGAATGTTCTGAAAATTAATGCTTTCCTCCATCTTATTATGAAATGTATGTTTTAGCAACTTGGTTTATTGACTATTTATTTGCCGGACAACGAAAAATGTAAGCGAATACAATTTTCCTCTTAAGAAAAAATTAGGAATTGCCGGTGCAACGCTGCCTTGTCTTCCTGCGTATATGTTGTAATCCTGCGGTAATCTGATTTGTAATCAATTTAACATGATGGATTAACCTAATCTTAAGGTTGGGCGGATATAATTGACGGGTATACGGAGATACTATGGCCTAAACGAACAGGAAGGTGATGGAATTGGATACCCTCTATGCCAGAAAAACGTTAACAAGCGCGGTGGCTTTATCCCTGGTGCTGTCCGGATGTCTGCTGGTGGGGAGCGGGAGCGCAAGCGCCTCCGCAGCCGGTTCCTTCAGTCTGAGCGCCAAGGGCCAGCAAGTACAGCGTTATGCCAGCCTGAAGGATCTCCAGAACCGCTGGCGCAAGCAGGCTGTGGAGCTGCATAAAGCGGGACCCCACTTCTACGAGGAAACGGCCCAGATTCTCGGCATCGAGAAAGCGGCCTTGACCGACCAGCTGAAGTCCGGGAAGAGCATTGTGGACATTGCTAAGGAACAAGGGCTTAGCGAAACAGCCCTCTTGGAAAAGATTATGGCCGGCCGTTCGGCGAAGCTGGAGGAGGCCGTGCAAAGCGGCAAGCTGACCCGCGAGCGTGCGGATACCATCAAGACCAAAATGCAAAGCCATCTGGCCCAGCAGCTGAAGCATAAGGGCCTCTTCGAAGAAGAGCCCGGGCATCCCCACCATAAGCGGGGAGACATGATTCCCCATCTGGGGCCGGAGAAGCTGTCCGGGATGCTGGGGATGAGCAAGGATGAGCTGGTGGCCCAGCTCAAAACCGGGAAATCCCTGGCGGAGATCGCCGCCGAGAAGGGCATCTCCAAGGATGAGCTCATCGCCAAAATCAAGGATGAGCTTACCCCGGCGCTGGAGAAGGCCATCGAGCGCAAGGCGCCGCTGGAGAAGGAGCATAAGGAAAAGGGCAAGGACAAAAGCAAATAAAACCGGAGAGTTAAACCTCCTTCCCGCTACAGCAGTTGCGGGTAAGGAGGTTTTTTGCTGTCCGCAGGGGGCGGGAAGGCATCCGGGCTGCAGTTTGGATAGCGGAAGGGAACTTTCCGCTATTAGGGTGAAGCCCACGGCTGAGGGCGAATAGCGGAAGGGTAGGTTCCGCTATGGGCTGTGTAGCCGGCGGTTTGCCCGGTATGATGCGGCAATAGCGGAAGTCTGACTTCCCTTATGGGGTGTTTATCAGACCGACGCAGCTCATAGCGGAAGTTTGCCTTCCCTTAATCGGTTGGTTGAACCAATTGGAAGTCCAAGAAAGGCGCGCGGGAGTTTAGCGGAAGGGATCTTCCGCTAAGTGTAAGGCGGAGCGGCACGGAATCGATTAGCGGAAGGGGTTTTCCGTTATGGAGGCACGCAGCTGTAGAAATAGCCCAGCTAACGGACAATAGCGGAAATTTGCTTCCGCTATTGCTGCTTCCTTGGGATCCGCGCCCGGGATAACGGAAACCAGCTTCCGTTATCCGAACTTGTTTCGCAGCGCCAACTCCCGCATAACTAGAAAAGAGGCGGCCCACAATTGCAGGCCCCCCCATATCTTACTTCTCCTCCGGCAATTCCGTTACCAGACCGGCGAACAGTGCGAGCACAAACTGCTCGGAATCGAAATCCTGCAGGTCCGTCATCTTCTCGCCCAATCCCACCAGCTTCACCGGAATGTTCATTTCCTGGCGGATGGCGATGACGATACCGCCCTTGGACGTGCTGTCCAGCTTGGTCAGCACCAGTCCGGTCACGCCGCTTTTGTCGCCGAACAGGCGGGCCTGCTGCAGCGCATTCTGCCCTGTATTGGCGTCCAGCACCAGCAGCACCTCATGGGGAGCATCGGGAATTTCCCGCTTAATCACGCGGAAAATCTTGTTCAGCTCCTCCATCAGATTGGACTTGTTCTGCATCCGCCCGGCCGTATCGCACAGGAGGATGTCCGCCTGGCGGGTTTTCGCCGCCTGGATGGCGTCGAACATCACCGCCGCGGGATCGGAGCCGGCCTGCTGCTTGATCACATCCACGCCTACCCGCTGGCCCCAAACCTCCAGCTGCTCAATAGCGCCGGCACGGAAGGTATCTCCCGCCGCCATCAGTACCTTCTTGCCCTCCTGCTTGAAGCGGTGGGCGAGTTTGCCGATGGTGGTGGTTTTGCCTACCCCGTTGACGCCTACGAACAGGATCACTGTTAAGCCTGAGGGGGCCATAGTCAGCGTGGCATCCCCTTCCGCATCCAGCAGCCCGATCAGCTTCTCGGACAGAATCGGACGCAGATCGGAGGCATCCTCGATCCGGCGTTTTTTGACCTCCGCGCGGAGCTCGTCCATCAGATCCATTACTGTATTCACACCCACGTCGGCGCCGATGAGAATTTCCTCCAGCTCCTCGTAGAATTCCTCGTCAATTTTCTTCCGGCGGACGAACAGGTCCTCCACCTTTTCCACAAATGCATCGCGGGTTTTGGCCAGCCCTTCCTTAAACACCGTAGTGACCGCTTCGGTTTTGCTGGTAATGCTTTCTTTTAGTTTACGAAAAAAGCTCATGGTCTCCTCCTGGAGTCATAATGGTTCTTGCTTCTGCAGCTCCTACGCCGATACTGCCGCTTCCTCCAGCTCCTCGAGACGGACAGAAACCAGCTTGGAGACGCCGCCTTCCTCCATGGTGACGCCGTAGAGCACATCGGCCTCCTCCATGGTGCCTTTGCGGTGAGTGACCACAATAAACTGGGTCACATCGGAGAATTCCCGCAGGTAACCGGCATACCGGGCTACATTGGCTTCGTCCAAGGCCGCCTCCACCTCATCCAGCACGCAGAAGGGAACAGGCTTCACATGGAGAATGGCAAACAGCAGGGCAATCGCCGTCAAGGCCCGCTCGCCGCCGGAGAGCAGCTGCAGGTTCTGTGTTTTTTTGCCGGGAGGCTGGGCGATGATTTCGATGCCTGTATCCAGAGGCATAGCCGGGTCCACCAGAACCAGGTCCGCACGGCCGCCGCCGAACAGCTTGGAGAATACCACCGTAAAGTGGGAGCGGATCTGTTCAAAGGTTGCCCGGAACCGCTTGGACATCTCCTCGTCCATCTCCCGGATTACCTGGTACAGCGACGCTTTGGCGTCCAGCAAATCCTTCTTCTGGCCGCTCAGGAATTCATAACGCTCGCTGACTCTGGCGAACTCGTCGATTGCCCCCAGATTCACCTCGCCCAGCCCGTGGATTTCCCGCTTCAGCTCCCTGACTTTCGCCTGGGCCGCAGGCACATCCTCCGGTGCAGGATAACGGGCCTTGGCCAGCTCGTAGCTCAGCTCATACTCTTCACCAAGCTTCTTCAGCAGGTTATCCAGCTCCACGTCCAGCCGGTTCATCCGCACCTCCGTCTGGTGAAGACTCTCCTCCACTACCTTCAGGGCATTGCGCTGCTCCCGGGTATGGTTCTCCTCTTCCTCCAGCTTCCGGTGCCATTCGGCCCTTGAAGCCCGCTTGAAGTCTGTCTGCTCCGTACATTCCCGCTTCTTAATGGACAAATGGTTCAACAGCTCACGCTGCTTCACCAGCTCCTCCTCGTTTAAAGCAATCTCCCGCTCCAATTGAGCCACCATCCGCCGGTTCTGCTCCAGCTCCCCGGTCTGGACGGCTACATCGGAGCGCATCCGCTCCTCCTGGCCGGACAAGGATTCCTGCTCCTGGGCAATGGAGGCCACCTTCACCTTCAGCTCCGTCAAGGCGCCCACCAGCTCTTCCTTGGCCAGCTCACTCTGCTTACGGACCAGCTCGGCCTCACGGATTGCCGTCTGCAGTTCCTTTTCCGTTTCCTCGAGGGCAGCCGCCTGCTCCTGGGCGTGTTTGCGCTTTAAGCTAAACTCATCAGTCTCCAGGGACACCGCATCCCCGTCCTGGGCATGCAGCTCCAGCTGCTCCTTGGCATGGACCCACTGCTTTTGCAGCGGAGCCACCTCCGCCAGGAGGCGCTGCTCGTCGCCGCGTTTGGCTTCCCCAGCCTGGCGCAGCTCTTCCAGCCGTTCGTTATCCTTGACCAGGTCCACCTTCATCACCTGAGCCTTGCGGCGCAGCTCGTTCAGTTGGCCGACGGAGTGTTTGATCTCCACGTCCAGCTCTTCAATCTGCCGCTGGCGTCCCAACAGGTTGGAGGACTTCTTCTGCAGGCTTCCCCCGGTCATCGAGCCGCCGGGATTCACCACGTCACCCTCCAGGGTTACCACCCGGTACCGGTACTGGCAACGGGCGGCGATCCGGTTAGCATCCTCCAGACGCTCCGCTACAATCACATTACCCAAGAGGCTGCCTACAATATCAGCATACGCCGGAGCGAAGCTGACCAAATTAACCGCCAGCCCCACAAACCCATCCATCCCCGAAATGGAACGCACCTCATGGTCCGGAACAGAACGGGCGCGGATAACATCCAAGGGCAGGAAAGTAGCCCGTCCCAGCTGCTTGCGCTTCAGGAAGGCAATGGCCTCCCGGCCGTTGGCCTCGTTCTCCACCACCACATGCTGCATGGCTCCGCCAAGGGCGGTTTCCATAGCCAGCTCCACCTGGGCAGGCACCTTCACCAGCTCTGCAATGGCGCCGTGAATGCCCCGCAGTCCGTCCATCGGCCGGTTCTTCGCCTTCAGAACCTCCTTGACTCCATGCATAAAGCCGTCATAGTCATTCTGCATTTCGCGCATGGTATCCCGGCGGGAGGTGAGTGCGTCAAGCTTTTGCTCCCACTTGCGCACAGCCCCCTGAAGCTCCTCCAAAAGCCCCTGCCGCTCCCGCATACTCTGGGAAAGCTGCAGGAATTGGCTGCGCAGCTCCTCGGATTCCTTCTGGACGATGGACAACTCCTCCTCCAAAGCGGTTTTGCGCCGCTCCAGCTGGATAAGCTCCTCCTTCCAGCGGGCCCGCTCCTCATCCAAGCGGCCGCCACGTTTGGCCAGGCTTTCGATCTGCTGCTCCGCGTAACGGGCCTCATGTTTGGCCTGGGCCATTTTGTTCAACGTGTCCAGAAGCTCGCCCTTCAGACGCTCCTCCTCGTCGCTTTTGGTCCCTCCGGCAACGGCTAAAAGCTTCTCCTCTTCCTCCCGGAGTGCACTTCTGGCCGAGGCCAGACGCTCCTTCACATCCACCATAACGGCGGCAATCCGCGTAAGCTCGGCATTTCTCTCCGCCAGACGCTTATCCTGGGATTCTGTCACCTGCTCCATCTGCAGCCGGTTGGCCCCGAGATTTTTGCCGCGTTCCCGCAGCACCTCGCCTTGGCCCTCGCACTTCTCAAACTCCTCGCTTAAAGCCAGCAGCGTTTCCTGCAGCTTCTGCAGCTCCTCATCGAGACGCCGGGTTTCCCACCGGTGGGTTTCCAATTGGGCATCATGGGCGTTCACCACCGTGGCCAGCTCCAGCTGCTCCTTTTTGAGCCCCTCCATCTTGGCGTTGGTGTCCGACCACTGGCTGTAAATCTGGTCGATCTGATGCACATACACCGCAATTTCGCTGGCCTTCAGCACTTCCTTCAGTTCCTTGAACTTCACGGCCTTGCGGGACTGCTCCTGCAGCGGGGCAATCTGGTCCTCCAGCTCGGACACCAGGTCATGGATCCGCAGCAGATTCTGCTCGGTATCCGAGAGCTTGCGCTCCGCCTCTTTTTTGCGGGATTTATATTTGACAATGCCGGAGGCCTCTTCAAAGATCCCTCTGCGGTCCTCCGACTTGGTACTCAGAATTTCCTCAATCCGGCCCTGGCCGATAATGGAATAAGCTTCCTTGCCGATGCCTGTATCCATAAACAGCTCGGTGATATCCTTCAGACGGCAGGACTGCTTGTTAATGAGATATTCGCTGTCCCCGTTCCGGTGCACCCGCCGGGTAACCGTAACCTCGCTGTAGTCCAGGGGCAGCGCCCGGTCCTCATTGTCCAGAGTCAGCGACACCTCGCTGAAGTTCACAGCCTTGCGGCCATCGCTTCCGGCAAAAATAACATCCTCCATCTTCCCGCCGCGGAGCGACTTGGCGCTCTGTTCCCCCAGCACCCAGCGGATGCCGTCGGAAATATTGCTTTTACCGCTGCCGTTGGGTCCGACTACCGCAGTAATGCCACGGACAAACTCCAGCTCCGTTTTGTCCGCAAAGGACTTAAAGCCTGCCAATTCGATACGCTTCAAAAGCATGTTTTGCGTTCACCTCACAGCTATTGTAACATAACCCGCCCGGTTGAAAATAGGCACCCTTACCCGCTTCGCCCGGCCTTGCGGACAGCTTCACAGCACGCTGGAGGCCCTATCCCCCTCGCTTAAGGAACCGGCGCCACCTAGGGGCTGTCTTCAAACCCTCTTGAGGGCATCCCTCGGAGTTTGAAGACAGCCCCTAAAGCCAAAGGGATAGAAGGGATTCAGGCATCCGCACCCTTGCCCAACTGAGACAAGGCCTTGGCCGCCGCCTCCTGCTCCGCTTCCTTCTTGGAGCGTCCGTTCCCTTGACCCAGCAGGCGCTCGTCCATCCAGACCTCAGCCAAAAACTGCTTCTCATGGGCAGGCCCGCGCTCGTCCACAATCCGGTATTCCAAAGAAGCGCTGCCCTGCTGCTGCACCAGCTCCTGGAGCTGGGTTTTGTAATCCGCCATTTGGCTTTTACCTTCCCAGTAAATATGCGGGAACATATGGGCCCTCAGGAAGGTTTGAACCGCCGCCAGCCCCTGATCCAAGTACAAGGCCCCGATAAATGCCTCAAACACGTCAGCCAGCAGAGCAGGGCGGGACCTCCCGCCGGTCATTTCCTCCCCTTTGCCCAGGAGCACAAAATCCCCAAAGCTTAAAGCCACCGCATGTGTCACCAGCGAAGGCTCACAGACAATGGAGGCCCTCTGCTTGGTCAGTTCTCCCTCGGAGCGCTCCGGGTACTTGGCGTACAGGAATTCCGATACGGTCAATTCCAATACCGCATCCCCAAGAAACTCCAGCCGTTCATTATCCTTGCTCACCGTCATGCGGTGTTCATTAACATAAGAAGAATGGGTAAAGGCCTGCCTCAGCAGCTCCTGATTGCGGAATGCCACTCCCAGCTGTTTTTCCAGTTTTCTCAAATCGCTTCCCAAGATTATTCCCTCCCCGGTTCAATGAAAACGCAAGCGGAGTTGAGCCGCCTTGCAGCCCCCCGCTTGCGTGTTCGCGAACCCGTATCTCATGCAGCACGCCGTAGGGCGGGTGCTTATGCTTCGTATTTCTTCAAAATAATAGTGGCATTATGTCCGCCGAAGCCGAAGGAATTGGACATGGCCGCCTTCACCTCCGCCTTGCGGGGGGTGTTGGGCACATAGTCCAGATCACAATCCTCATCCGGGTTGTCCAGATTAATGGTGGGCGGAATCATGCCGTTCTTCAGGGTCAAGGCAATAATGACGGCTTCCACACCGCCTGCCGCCCCCAGTAAATGCCCGGTCATGGATTTGGTGGAGCTGACCGGAACCTTATAGGCATAGTCGCCGAACACGGTCTTCACTGCAGCCGTCTCCGCCTTATCGCCAGCTCCGGTGGAGGTGCCGTGGGCGTTGATATACCCGATGTCCTCCGGTGTCATTCCCGCACTGCGCAGGGCATGCTTCATGCACCGTGCCGCACCTTCGCCGCCCGGAGCAGGATCGGTCATATGGTGCGCATCCGCGCTCATTCCGTAACCCACCACTTCCGCATAAATCCGGGCGCCGCGCTTCATCGCATGCTCCAGGGATTCCAGCACCAGAATGCCGGAACCCTCTCCCATCACAAAACCGTCCCGGTCCTTGTCAAAGGGCCGGCTGGCCTTCTCGGGTTCATCATTGCGGGTGGACATGGCCCGCAGTGCGCAGAAGCCTGCCATCCCCATAGGAACGATAGTCGCTTCGGCACCGCCGCAAATCATGACATCCGCCTCGCCGTCCCGGATCAGCCGGAAGGAGTCTCCGATGGAGTGCGTTCCCGTGGCACACGCAGTAACGGCTGTGCTGTTGGGGCCTTTGGCTCCGGTCAGCATGGAAATCTGTCCGGAGGCCATGTTGGCAATCATCATCGGGATAAAAAACGGGCTGACCCGCTTGGGGCCCTTTTCCATCAGAATGGTATGCTGCTCTTCCCAGGTTTGAAGGCCGCCGATGCCGGAGCCCACATACACGCCTACCCGCTCGGGATCTGCATTCTCGCCGATGGAAATTCCTGCATCCTTCAGCGCAGCCTGGCTGGTCACAACGGCAAATTGCACGAAGCGGTCCATCTTGCGGGCTTCCTTGCGGTCCAGATAATCCTCCGGGTTAAAATCCTTAATGGAAGCGGCGATTTTCGTCGGATAATCACTGACATCCATACTCTCCACAAGGGACACGCCCGACTTGCCTTCCAGCAAATTGCCCCAGAAGGTGTCCAGTTCGCGGCCCAATGAAGTCATTACGCCCATTCCGGTCACTACAACTCGTTGCGTCAACTTCTATCACCTCGGTATCCAAACGTTATGGTCAAAAACAGGACAAGCCTCATCTATATGGAACCCCATCCCGTCCGGAGGGGCCGTTGCTGCATCCAGTAGCGCTTTTTGGCGCGGGGTAAACCAACGAGGACAAGTCCCGTTGTCATAATAACAAACGGGACTTGGTGCTCATCTTACGCATGAGATTTTATGTAATTCACTACTTCTCCCACAGACGTAATCTTTTCTGCATCCTCATCGGAAATTTCAAGATCGAACTCGTCTTCGAGTTCCATCACTAATTCTACTACGTCGAGAGAATCAGCGCCCAGGTCATCTTTAAAAGAAGCTTCCAGGGTGACTTCTGCTTCATCCACCCCTAAGCGGTCGACGACGATTCGTGTTACACGCTCCAAGATATCGGACATCCGGTTCACCTCCTCTTTGGTATTATACGAGAATTAAAATCAAAATGCCATATCCCGCGGCAAAATATGTAGGGGTATCAACCCATGTACATGCCGCCGTCCACATGGAGGGTCTGCCCGGTGAGGTAAGACGCATCCTCCGAAGCGAGGAAGCGCACCACACGGGCGATTTCCCCAGGCCCTCCCATTCGTCCAAGGGGGATCTGGGGAAGAAGGGCACCCTTCTGCTCGTCGGAGAGCTTATCCGTCATATCCGTGGCAATGAAGCCCGGAGCCACAGCATTGACGGTAATCCCGCGGCTGGCCAGCTCACGGGCCGAGGCCTTGGTCAAGCCGATGACCCCTGCTTTGGCTGCCACATAGTTGGCTTGGCCGGGATTGCCCAGGGCGCCTACCACCGAGGAAATATTGATAATTCTGCCGGAGCGCTGCTTCATCATCGGCCGGGTGACCGCTTTGATGCAGTTGAAGACACCCTTCAGGTTCGTGTTGATCACCTGGTCGAATTCCTCTTCCTTCATCCGCATAATCAGGTTGTCCCGGGTAATGCCGGCATTATTCACCAGAATATCGATATGGCCGAAGGCCTCGATGGTCTGGCTGACCATCTGCTCCGCTTCTGCCGCATTTCCCACGTCCGCCTTGATGGTGATGGCACGCCGGCCCATCCCTTCGATTTCGCGGGCAACGGCGGCTGCCGCCTCCTCGCTGCCTGCGTAGTTGACAGCCACATCTGCGCCCGCCGCCGCCAGCTCCAGGGCAATGGCCCGGCCGATGCCCCGGGACGCCCCGGTGACAAGGGCTGTTTTACCGGATAGCATAAGCGATCCCTCCTAAGAGTTTTTGCGCCAGCAAAAACTGGCTTCGTAAGCATATACTTGAGGTTTTGCGCCAGCAAAAACTGGCTTCATAAGCTTTACAATGAAAATGCGTTGACCGCTTCCAGGCTGTTCAGGGAATAGACGGCAACACTCTTGTCCGTCTTCTTGATCAGTCCCGCCAGCACACTGCCGGAGCCGATCTCGATGAAGGTATCCACACCCTGGCCGATCAGCCAGGTCACAGTATCCTCCCACAGGACGGGGGAATACACCTGCTCCACCAGCAGCCTGCGGATTTCCTCCGGCTCGGTTACCGGACGGGCGGTCACATTGGCCACCACCGGAACCTCTGCAGCCGCAACAGGAAGAGCGGCCAGCACTGCGGCCAGCTTCTCCGCAGCAGGCTTCATCAGCGAGGAGTGGAAAGGACCGCTAACCTCCAGCGGAATCACCCGCTTGGCTCCGGCCTCCTTGCCCCGTTCCGCTACGGCAGCCACTCCTTCTTTGGTGCCGGAGACTACAATCTGTCCCGGACAATTCAGGTTGGCCAGCTCCACGGCTCCTACCGAGCTGCTGACTTCTGCACACAGAGCAGCCAGCTCCTGGCGGCCTGCGCCCAGCGTTGCCGCCATAGCGCCTTGTCCCCCCGGTACAGCCTGCTCCATGAGCAGACCGCGTGCCCGGACCGTACGGATGGCGTCCTCAAAGCTCAGCGCTCCAGCAACCGCAAGCGCGCTATATTCACCCAGGCTGTGCCCGGCCACATAATCGGGGCGGATGCCTTTTTCCCGGAACACCTGATACAAGGCCAGACTGGTGGCCACCAGAGCAGGCTGGGTATTAGCGGTTTGCTTCAACTGCTCCTCGGGACCGCCGAATACCAGCTCCGTTAACGGGAAACCCAGCACCCGGTCAGCCAGCTCAAACACCTCTTTTGCCCCGGCATGGGCTTCATACGCGTCCTTGCCCATCCCAACGGCCTGGGCTCCCTGGCCGGGAAATACAAATGCGATCTTACCCATTATCCCCACTCCTCAAAAATCAAAATCGTTAGTCTTCGTTTCCGGGGGCTCCCCCAAAAGTAATCGGAATAAGCTTCAGAGCTTCGCTTCACTTTTGGGGGGTTCTTTCCGGGGGCTCCCCCAAAAGTTTCGGCATCTGCTACAGAGCTTTGCGTCACTTTTGGGGGACCGTTTTACCAGCGGATCGCAGTGGCTCCCCAGGTCAAACCGCCGCCGAAGCCTACCAGCACGACGCAATCCCCCGGCTTGATCCGACCTTCCTCATCGGCCTCCGCCAGCGCCAGCGGAATGGAGGCGGCGGACACATTGCCGTATTTGTGCAGGTTGATCATGCACTTCTCCTCCGGCAGGTTCAGCCGGTGCACAGCAGATTGAATGATCCGGATATTAGCCTGGTGAGGCACCAGCAGATCAATATCGGACTTCTCCAACCCTGCTTTGCGCAGGACCTCCTCCGCCGCATTGCCCATAATGCGTACGGCAAACTTAAATACCTCGCTGCCGGCCATATAAATGTAATGCTGTTTGTTGTCCACCGTGCTTTGGGATGAAGGCATCCGGGAGCCGCCGCCGGCCAGCTTCAGAAGCTCGCCGCCGGAGCCGTCTGCCCCCAGCTCGAAGGACAGGAAACCCCGTCCCTCCGGCACCTCGCCCAGCACCACTGCACCCGCGCCGTCGCCGAACAGGATACAGGTATTGCGGTCGGTATAATCGGTAATTTTGGACAGACATTCCGCGCCGATCACCAACGCATTCTTGTACATGCCGGTGGCGATGAAGTTGGAGGCGCTGGCAAGGCCGTAGATAAAGCCGGAGCAGGCGGCAGACAGGTCAAAAGCCGCCGCTTTCTTCGCACCCAGACGGTTCTGGAGAATACAGGCCGTCGACGGAAATGCAGAGTCCGGGGTTATGGTAGCCACGAGAATCAAATCCAGATCCTCCGGGGCAAGATTGGCTTTTTTCAGGGCAATCAGGGCTGCCTCATAGGCCAGATCGGAGGAGGCCTGATCCTCCCGTGCGATATGGCGCTCCTTCATGCCGGTGCGGGTGACGATCCACTCGTCGTTGGTTTCGACCATTTTTTCCAGGTCGGCATTGGTGAGGATCCTCTCCGGCACATACTTGCCTGTGCTGAGAATCCCGACAGACTTCATATTCATCATCATTCTGCTCCCTTCCTGCTGGCGATCTCTGCTGAAATGGCGCCTACCAGGTTATGTTCCAGAGCCAGCCGCGTCTGGCGGACCCCGTTCTTCACAGCCAGCGCATCGGAGGAACCGTGGCTTTTCATCACCAGCCCTTTAAGCCCCAGCAGCGGTGCGCCGCCATGTTCCTTGTAATCCAGTTTCTTCTTGAAGCTGCTTAAGCCCGGCTTCAGCACCGCTGCCGCCAGCTTGCTCAAGAAGGACTTGGTGAACTCCTCCTTCAGCACGGAAAAAATGGCCCCTGCCGTTCCTTCCAGCGACTTCAGCAGGATATTGCCCACAAAGCCGTCGCAAACCAGCACATCACAATCTGCGCGGAGCACATCCCGGGCCTCCACGTTGCCCACAAAATGGATGGGCGCATTCTCCAACAGAGGATAAGCCGCTTTGGTCAGCTCATTGCCCTTGGCCGCTTCGGTGCCTACATTCAGAAGGCCGACCCGCGGCTTCGCCACACCATGGACCGCCTTGCGGTACAAACTGCCCATAATGGCATACTGCAGCAGGTTTTCGGGAGTCGCGTCCATGTTGGCGCCCAGATCCAGGGCAAGCACACCCTTGCCGTCCAAGGTAGGGATCATCGGTGCCAAAGCAGGGCGCTCAATGCCTTCCATACGTCCCACAATCAGCAGGCCTGTGGCCATAAGCGCTCCGGTATTGCCCGCCGAAATCATGGCGTCCGCTTCATTTTCCTTCACCAGCCGGCCGGCCACCACCATGGAGGAATCCTTTTTACGGCGCACGGCCTTCACCGGCTCATCCTCCGCCTCCACCACCTCAGAAGCATGCCGGATGCTCAGGTTGGAGGGCATCTCCGGCAGCAGGGAACGGATGGTGTCCTCCGGACCCACCAGAATAATCGACGTATCCGGCCATTCCTTGGCCGCTGCAAGCGCCCCCTCCACCACTGCCTTGGGAGCATGGTCCCCGCCCATGGCATCAATTGCGATCCGCATCCCGTAATCCCCCTTCATCCGTTTCCCCCGGTATGGCAATCGGCATGGCTTCCTCCGACTGACGTTCTTTATAGGAATGATAAATCAGAAACCGACCCTCAAACACCAGATCGTCCTGCACGTAGCTTTTGACCTCCACCCGCGCCTTTCCCTTGGACAGGGAGAGCACGTACGCCTTGGCGATAACCCGCTCCCCCAGCTTCACGGTCCGGATAAACCGGATGTCCGCGGATGCCGTTAAGGCGACCTCGTCATTAATAACCGCAACCGCCAGAGAGTTGGCCTGAGAAAAAATATGATGCCCCCGGGCAATCTGATTGCGCAAAAACACATGCTCCTCGCGGATTTCGAACATGGAAATGCCGCTTTTGTCCAACTGCAGATCAATCACTTCACCGATGACCTCATCAGGCCCGATGGAACGCACCTGGTCATAGGATTGCTCGGCCATAGCCTTGATCCGCTCCCGCAGCTCCGGAATCCCCAGCTCCAGCCGGTCCAGCCGGATGGTCTGGATGCTGACATGAAAGGACTTCATCAGCTCCTCATCCGTCACAAACGGGTTTTCCTTTATCAATATCGCCAGCCTTTTCTGGCGCTCTCGCTTGGGCATCCGTACGATGGCGCAACACCGCCTTCTTTAACTTTCCAATCCGCAACAGGTCTAATATTACATCTTTTTGGTACTGCTCGTCGAGTATTATCCACGGCATGCTGCGCCGGAGTTTTGCTATGTAGTTTTAATACCTGGTGCTAAATTGTAGTATAACGAATTATCCGCAAAAAGAAAAGCCCCCCATGAGGGAGGCTCCGGAATTGCAGAGATGTTGTTGTATAAGGCACCGGCAGCCGTTATTTGGCGGAAATCGGCTCTATCGATTCGGCCATTCTGATCAATTGGCTGTTATCCAGCTTCACGCCGGATTTCCCGGTCATAATGCTGTAGAGAACACCGTCCTTCTCCCAGTCGATGGTCTTGCCTCCTATGATCACGGCATCAACTCCGCTTACCCGTACTTGCTCCACTTTATGCTCGGTGGACATGGCATAGGCGGTTTCCTCATCCGCCAGCCGTTCCTGGATATGGATGGTTTTGCCCGTAGCCGGGTTGAGATAATACACATCCAGGTACTTATCCCCCTTTTTGTACACCTCAGCCCGGTCAAATACGAACCCCTCCGGCACATAAGCGGGCAGCCCTGCCTTAAAGGCGGTGTATTCCGGAATAACCGAGGCATCCTCAATCCGAATGATTTCAGGAGCCGGTTCCGCCTCCATTTGCTTCCGGGTAATAATCTCCCCGTTGGTTACACCTGCTATTTCCTCACCCTCCGCGGTATAAAAGGGTTTTTCGTGCCCGGCCCACTCCTCTACGAGTTTACCGTCCTTGGTAAAAATTTTACCCTTCAACTCAGCAGGAAACGGCATGGTCTCCGGCCGGGTTTCCTCCATTTGGGAGACGGTGATGTGTCCCAACGAGATGGTATGGACCACAGAACGCATCCAATCTCCGGCAAAGGAGGTGGGAGCAAGCAGCAGCACAGCCAGCAGGCAGGAAGTGGCGGCGATTGCACCGGTTCTCACGAGCCTCCACCGGGGAGTCCGCCGGAGGCTCGTGCTTCCGGGTTGAGCAGCCTTTAGGACGCGTTGCCGGACGGCATCCTTATGGCTTCCGCCAGTACGGACGGCTCCGGATAATGCCACCCCCAGCTCCAGCATATCGGTACATTCCTTGGATCTGTCAGCGGATGGCGGGACCTTGCCGCTTTCCAGACAGGCATCCAGCTCTTTTACAAAGTTGCGTATCCTTCTTTTTTCACTCATGGCAGCCCTTCCTCTCCAGCTCTGCTCTCAGTTTTTTCATGGACCGGTACAGCGTTACCCCCACATTGCTTTCGCTCATTCCGGCAAGCTTGGCAATCTCTCCGTTCTTGAGCTCTGCTCCGAACTTCAGCGCCAGAATGCTGCGCTCCTTCGGGTTCAGCACAGACATAGCCTGGAGCAGGCTGTCCTTCGCCTCCCCGGCAAGAGCCATAGCCTCGGGAGTTTTGCCGGCGGAGGCCGCATGTTTAATCGCCTCCAGCGAAAAAAACCTCCGTCTCCGCTGCTGCCGGCCATAATCATTGACGGCGTTCTTGGCGATAGCAAACAGCCACACCTCAAACGGTGCCTTATCCGCCCGGAAGGAAGCGAACCGGCCCATCACACGTTCGAACACCTGGCTTGTCAGATCCTCGGCCGTGTACTCGCACGTTACCCGGTAGCGGATGTAGCGGAACACACGCTCATAATACAGCTCGAAGACCGCTCCGAAGGAGGCTTGCGGCGAACCCGCAGCATTGGGCCGTTCCGCGGCTGCTTCGTACATCTCCTCCGCAAGCGCCAGAGGTATGGTTTGCGGCTGTGTCATTCTTGTCCCTTCTTTCTGCTCGCGTCTCATCCTTGCGCTGTATGTGCTTGAACCTCCGCGGCTTTAATGGCAGGGCGCCCTTTGCCAAAGCCGGCGGTTGTCCGTTTTCATACACCTGTTAATACGCCGGAGGTGGCATTTCATTACACAACAGGAGTAAAAAAAAAGCAAAAAAGCGCTCCGCCCGTTAAGGGGGAGCGCTTCATGCGCTAGGAAGCGAGATTATTGCTTAATAATCTCTCTCTTCTTGTAAGTTCCGCAAACCTTGCACACCCGGTGCGAAAGTTTCAATTCGCCGCATTGGTCGCATTTAACCATGCCGGGGACTTCCAATTTGAAGTGAGTACGGCGCTTGTCGCGACGAGTCTTGGAAATTTTTCTAAAAGGGACTGCCATGTTCCCACCTCCTTCAACAAATTACCATCCATAATCGCCTGGAGCGCTTATTGCTTAAAAAAATCAGCCAGTCCCGCCAGCCGCGGATCAATGCTGTCATTGCTGCAGCCGCAGGGCTTCTCGTTGAGATTGGTCCCGCATTGGGGACACAATCCCTTGCAGCCGGAGCTGCAGACGGGAGCCAGTGGCAATGCCAGCCACACCGCTTCTTCCACATAGGGATCCAGCGTAATGTGATCGTCCGTTACCAGATGCACTTCGTCCTGATCTTCCTGGGGGACAGCGTCAGGCCGGGATGCGAACCGTTCCCGGAAGGGAACTGCAAGGGTCTCATCCACAGGGGTCAAACAGCGGGAGCATAGAGAGTGAACCTTGAAGCGGAGTGTTCCCTCCACCTCGGCCAATCCGCCTTGGGAATGGGCGCTAAGTTCGGCTTCCAGCTTGCCCACAATCTGAATGTCCTCGCGCCCGGTAAAAACACCGGAGAGATCGAAGACGCCCTTGAGCGCAACAGAAGCATTTTTTTGAGCTAATTCCCGGATGCTTATCATCATTGTTATCACCCCAAACAAACAAAATTTATTATATCGATTTTCAGTAGGTTTTGTCAACGCCTCATTCAAGATTTGATAAGAAAAATGTGGTATATTCTTTAAGTATGGCTAAAGGAACGGGATAAAATGCAATGTTAGCTGGAGGACCGTCATGAAAACAGTCGGCATTATTGTAGAATACAACCCGCTGCACAACGGGCATGTGCATCATTTTGAGGCTTCCAAGCAAGCCGCCGGGGCGGAATCCTGTGTGGCCGTGATGAGCGGGCATTTTTTGCAGCGGGGCGAACCCGCCGTCGTCAACAAGTGGGCCCGTGCCGAAATGGCCCTCCACATGGGCGCCGACGTGGTCATCGAGCTGCCGGTGGCCTATGCCTGCCAGCCGGCGGAATGGTTCGCCTACGGTGCAGTCAGGCTCCTGGATGCCACCGGCGTGGTGGACGCGCTGTGCTTCGGCAGCGAGGAGGGTTCCCTGGAGCCGCTCTCCCGACTGGCCGGACTGCTCCACCGGGAGGACGCCGCTTTCCGCAGCCTGCTGCAGGAGGAGCTGAAGCAGGGCGCCAGCTATCCGGCTGCTTATGCCGCGGCTGTCCGCCGGTTCGGCATAGACAACGACGCTGACGGACCCCTGCCGCCCTTGGACCAGCCCAACACCATTCTGGGCCTTCATTACATGCTGGCGCTGCAGCGTCTGCAAAGCCCCATTATACCGCTGACATTACCCCGGCGGGAAGCCGGTTTCCATCAGGCTGACATTACGGGCACGTCCATTGCCAGCGCCACTGCCCTGCGCAAGCTTCTCTTCGGCACGGGCTGGAAGTCGCCGGACGAAGCGGCTTTAAGGGCCGTTGCTCCGTACGTGCCGGCTTATACGCTGGATATTCTCTTGCGGGAGCATGCCGCAGGGCGGGGCCCCTTATGCTGGGAGCATTACGCACGCCCCCTGTTCACCCAGCTGCTCTCCCGGCCGGAAGAGGAGCTGCGGCAGCTCCATGAGGTTACCGAAGGACTGGAGCACCGGATCAAACACAGCTTGACCCAACTGCCTCCAGATACCGCCTCGCCGGTTGAATCGCTTCTGGATTTGCTTAAAACCAAACGGTATACCCGCACCAAGCTGCAGCGGATGCTCCTGCGGATTCTGCTGGGACACCCGCAGCAAAGCCTCAGCCGGGAGAGCCTGCAGGCCGGTCCTGCCTGCATCCGGGTGCTGGGCTTCAGTTCCAAGGGAAGAGCCCTGCTCAAGCGGATGCGCGTGACCGCCTCCCTGCCCGTTATTACCCGTGCTGCCGCCGCGGAGGACCCCGCTTGGCTCGGGATGGATATCCGGGCCGGCGCCGTCTACAGCTTGGGCTACCGGGAGCTGGATCCCTCCCAGTGGCAGCGGGACTTCACACAGCCTCCGCTGCAGTTGGACCGGGTGTAGAGCAGATTGGCCTCCCCTAGCCTACAGCCTTTAGCCCGCTGTCTTCGGCGGCAAACTTTCCAGGTAGGCAATAGCCTCCTGTAGGGTGCTTACCTCCACCACCTTCATGGACGTATGCAGCTTGCCGGCCTGCTTCTTGGCTTCACCTGCAGACTGTTCGTCCCGGGGCACAAACAGGATGTCCGCCCCTGCCTGGTGGGCGGCGGAGACCTTGTGGCGGGCGCCGCCGATGGCCCCGACTACACCTTGCGGATCGATGGTGCCAGTACCGGCGATGGTATACCCCCGGGACAAATCATCTGCCAGCAGCAATCCGTAGGTTTCCAGGGCGAACATGAAGCCTGCCGAAGGCCCCCCGATATCCCCTGCCTCCACGGTTACCGCGTCAGTCTGCGTGGTGGCCTGGACCGCCTTGCGGTCAGCCGTGACGATGCCGATCCCAAGCTTCCGGCCTCCCTCCACTGCTGTTGGCAAAGCCCGCAGGGTGAAGGATGCCTCCATCGCCACGCCTCCCCGCTTATAGGTAAGACGCACCGCATCCCCTTCTTTTTTACCCGCCAGAAGAGCATCCAGCTTGCTTCCCGCATCCACCGGAAGGCCGTCAGCCTTCAAAATCACATCACCCGGCTCCAACACTCCCTCTGCAGGCAATCCAACCGCCGTACTCAGCACCACAATCCCCTTGCTGGCGATAGTGTAGCCAATCCCTGCAGCCCGGTATGCGGCTTGTATAGCATTGGATTGGGAGGTCAGCATTACCTGGTGCTGGCGCTCCCCATACTCTTCCTCCGATTCCCCCGGCTGGCGCACGGAGGTTTGCCGGTGCACCTCGTAACCTCTGAAACGGGCCTCCACCATTTTGGCCAATGTAGCATTGCTCACACCAACGGTGGTCAAAAGAAACCTGCCACTTTCCGGATAGCCGCCTCCCTGCACATGGACCATCCCCTGCAGATCGTCCGCTGTTCCCGGCTGGAAGATGTAGTATGGCAATGGAACAAATAATGTAACATAGCAAAATACCAACGCCAGAAATCCCGAAATAACGGCGCGTGCTGCATAAAGCGTCCGCCCGTTGTCCATCGTTTTCACGGCCGATCCCATTCCTTCCCCCGCCGGTGTCGTCAAGGCGGGCAGTGTTGGCCTAAGCAGGCTTGGTCTATTCATCCTCCGAACGGCGTACATATGGTACAAACCCATGATCGGAAGGTGATTGCCTATGCAATCGGGAAACAAACGCAGCCGCCAATACATGTATACCCTGTTCCTGGGCCTTGTGACCGCCGCTTTCGTCGTTTCGGTCATCACTTACCCCGAACAAGCCTTCCAAGCCTCCCTCTCGGGGCTCCGTCTGTGGTGGGATTGGGTGTTCCCTGCGCTTCTGCCCTTTTTTATCATGACGGAGCTGCTTCTGGGCTTTGGCCTTGTTCATGGTTTGGGTGTATTCCTGGAGCCGCTGATGCGGAGGGTCTTCCGCCTTCCCGGCTCAGGAGGCTGGGTGCTGGCGTCAGGTATTGCCGGCGGCTACCCCTTATCTGCTGACGCTGCGGCCAAGCTGAGCCAGCAGCACGGGGTGAGCTCCGCCGAAGCAGAGAGACTGGCGGCACTGGGCCACTTGGCCAATCCCATGCTGATTGTGGGTGTAGTGGGTGCAGGCTTTTTGCACAGCCCCGAAAGCGGTATCTTACTGGCCATCATCCATTATCTGTCCGCCATTATGGCCGGCTTCTGCACGCGTCAGCGGGGTAAAGAAGCACCGCGTGCGTCCACTGTTCGCCTCCGCCGCCTTCCGCATAAGGCCCTCCGCGCCATGGAGGAAGCCCGCCTCAATGACGGCCGCGTTTTCGGCAAAATGCTGGGTGACTCCGTCACCCAGTCCATTTATGCCCTGCTTCTCATCGGCGGTCTGATCATGGCTTTTTCCGTAGCCGTGCGGCTGGCCGGGTTATTCCTGGGATCAAGCCCCGCCGCCCAGTGGTTCCTCCAGCTGGCCCCCGGCGTGCTGGAGCCCCATCTCGGCGCCTATGCATACAGCACAATCACCTCTTGGGCGCCTGCCCTCCGCGCGGCCGCCATCGGTGCCGCTTTGGCGTGGAGCGGTCTGTCGGTTCACGCCCAGGCAATGGGCTTCATGCAGCCTGCCGGGCTGCGCTACCTGCCCTTCCTCCGCTTCCGGCTGCTGCACAGCGCCCTTGCAGCGGTCCTTACTTTGCTGGTCTGGCAGCCCCTGACCGGCTTTATTCAAGGCACGGAAACGGTGTTTTCTCCGATTAACGGCTGGGAAACAGCCTCACGGCTGGGCGAAGCCTTCGGGCTGCGGGAGATGGGAGCCGTGTGGGGCGCATCTCTCATCCTGCTGGGGTTAGTGCTGGGTGTGATGCTCCTGCTCTCTTTGCTCATCCGGCTCTTGGAGCAGGCTGCCGCTGCGGGCCGGCGTCCCCGGTAGCGGGACGGTGAAAGCCCCACTCTTTTCTGCGCACGGTAAACAAACACGTTGAATCTCTAACGGACCACAGCGCCGTTATTTGCACCTAAAACGGAGTTGTGGAATTCTAACGGACAGCAGCGCCGCTATTAGCCCCGGCCCCTGCTCTTTCCGGTCATTTTAGCCAGAATAGCGGCTGTAGCCGCCGTTAGAATTTCAAAAGCGTCAAATCCGCGCCAATAACGGCTGTGGCTTCCGTTAGCTCTTGAGCTCCAACGTTTGGTTCAGCCCTGACTTCCGTTAGCTCTTCCGCTCTACCGCTTGCGCAGCTCCTCGAACTTGGTCCGCAGGGCTTTCTCCACCACCTCCGGCACCAGATCCTCCACAGGACCGCCGAACATGGCCACCTGCTTGACCACACTGGAGCTCAGATAGGAATATTGGGTGCTGGACATCATAAAGAACGTTTCAATTTCATCCGAAAGCTTCCGGTTTACGGATGCCATCTGCATCTCATATTCAAAGTCCGAAACTGCCCGCAGTCCTTTAATGATGACATGGGCGTTTTTTTTGTGGATATAATTCACCAGCAGATCATCAAAGCCGTCTATTTCCACATTGGGGATATCCCTGGTTACCTCTACCAGAAGCTCCATCCGCTGCTGCACCGTGAATAACGGGGACTTGCTGGCATTGTTCAGCACCGCCACAATCACCTTATCGAATACCTCCGCCGCACGGTGGATAATATCCAGGTGACCGTAAGTCACCGGATCGAAGCTTCCCGGACAGACAGCAATGGTTGGCTCATGCCCCAAACGTTTCATCGAAATACACTCCTTTTTTCAGCCGCGTTTCTATGTAATCGTGCCGGGGCCTCATAACGGGGCATCCAGCAATGATCGAATATCGGAAATTCCCTACAAGCGCCTTAATCGGCTTCGGGGTTCCATAACATCCTCCGGCCTGCGGCAGGGGCCGTGTTATTCGAAACTCAGGATTCCATTCCTTGCGGCAAATCCTCGTGCTGATAATCATAAATCGCTACGGCCGTCTCCCCATAAAGGGCGAGCTTGCGGCATACAAACGGACCGAAGGCCTCCGGATAACGGAAATCCGAAGCATGCTCCACCAGCACCACCGCCTCCGGAGCAAGCAGCCCGAGGCTATGCATCTCCCCCATCAGCTTGTCCGCTGTTTTCATACGGTACGGAGGATCGAGAAATACCAGCGCAAAGCGGTTTTCGCTTTCCTTCTTGGCCAGCACCTTCAGCGCACGCTCCGCTTCATTGCGGTAAACCTCCGCCTCCTGCTCCAGCCGGCATGCCGCCAGATTCTCACGGACCACGTCGATGCTCTTTTTGTCCATATCCACAAACACAGCCCGGTCCATCCCGCGACTCAATGCCTCAATCCCCAAACCGCCGGTACCGGCAAACAGATCCAGGACTATCCCCCCGTCAAAATAAGGCCCGATCATGCTGAATATGGCTTCCTTCACCTTATCCGTGGTGGGCCGGGTTCCCATGCCGGGAACAGCCTTCAGATGCCGGCCCTTGGCCGTACCCGAAATGACTCTCATCTTTATTTTGCTCCTATTCTTGAGAAAACTGAAGTGCCCGGCCGCATGCAGATGGCCACACTTTCGTTGCTTATCGTACCATATCCGTATCCATTTTCCCAAAAATATTCTTGCCGCTCCTGTATAACATTTCCTGCAGTGGCAATGCTATTGATATCGGCATCCCCGGATGCCGGTTAACCGTGTGAAGGATTATGCGACTTTTCTTCATAAGCCCTTCGTCCGGTTTCTCCTCTCCCATGATGGGGTGATTGGCAACAATTGCCCCGCTTGTTCTGGCTCATACACACAAAAACCCTTGCGGGACAAGGGTTTTGTATGACTCGGAGGGCGCGCCGTTATTGCGGTGTCGCTCTATTTTTTTGTGAGGGACCTTTCATAAACGCCGAATGCAGCAAACCTGCCGCAGCCCCCACTGCAAATCCCACAGCGTGCACGAATAAAGCGTCCACTCCAAACAGATTCACAGCAAGCAGGATAATGATTGCGGATTTTTCCTGTGCGGAAAGATTGGTCCTATGCTTATTCGCAACATGATACACCAGCCACATTCCAAAAAGCGCAAAGGTGCCTACAGAGGGTGAGAATGATATCAGCGGTTTATAGAGTCCGGCAAATAAACAGCCGTTGATTAGATAGCTTGCAAAGAGAACACTAAAGGTCAAACGCCCGCCTGCCTGTTTCTCCACACGTTTGCCTATGAAGTGAACTGCCCAAATATTGAAATAAAGATGAAGGATTCCCGTATGGCCCAGCCCGTAGGTAAGCAACCGCCAGTATTCGTAATGGGACAAACTGTAATAATCCAGTGACAGGAATTCTGCCACAGGACCGTAGCCACCAAAAACAAGTCCCCCAAGCAATTTCATAGTAATGGGAGAAACCGCCAAATTAACGACCGTATCACAAATGAATATCACAGCCCAGAGATAAATCAGGATACTGGTAACTTTGGTCCGGTGGGAAAAGGCGGCATATCCGGATAACGCGTTCATTGAGGCAAGCCCCGCTTTCACCCGTAAATGAATTTCCATATTGGACCAAATTGTAGCATAATATCCTCATTTATCCCATCATTTTTTATTGATTTATTGGTCTGTACCATCAGACAATTCTTGTTTTCGCAAACGCATACATTTGTACTGCACAGCCCACATTGTCTCTCCTCATTTTATTCGAAAATTATAGGCCCGCCACTCTTTTCAAAGCCTTGCCTCCGGTGCTAAAATCGGGTTAATAACGTTGGGAGGGACTTGTATGCGCGTGCATGATATCACACTGGCCAGTGACTTCTCCCCTGATGATTTGAAGCATATTTGTATGGATGCGGGCCGCTTCCATTCGGACATTGTGCTCTTAAGGCAGGATCTGGTGATCGATGTGAAAAGCCTGCTGGGCATGATGACCTTTCCCCTGAAGAAGGGCTCCGTCATAACTATACGGACCCGGGGCAAGGATGAGGAGGAAGCGTTGGATTTTATGTGTAGATTAATGGAGCCTTGCTGAACTCCGCTCTTATGCGGAGTTTTTTTTGTTTGCGCGAATTCCCAGCGGACTCCAGGGGCGTTATTTCGCGGAAAACCGGTGTTTTTTCATTGTAAAAGACAGGAGATCCGTTATTCGCATCAAAATCACCCGGATGAGCGCTTTCCAAAGCAAATAGCGTATCCTGTGTCCGTAAAACATAAAAATGGAGGAAAACCAGCCAAATAGCGTACCTACGGTCCGGATAGACGAGAGCCTCTCCTCCCTACACAAAAACATGCTCGCCTTGAGCGCCAACTCCAGTTCTCCCACCCGAAGCCGAATCAGCAAACGTCCTGCAATTCATCCGATACCTTCGTCTCCAACCGTGCTCCATCCGAACACTCGCTCGATACACCATCCGATATGCCCCGTCTACACGCTGCCCCTATCCGCACCCGACATCCCATCTCTCTACCCCTCAAAACCGCTGCCCCTATCCGCACCCGGCATCCTGCAGCTCTACCAATCAAACCCGCTGCATCAGCGACTCCAGCACCTGCCACAGCCGCTCCATCTCACCGTCGGTTCCCACTGTGATGCGCAGCTTATCCCTCAGTCGGGGGTAATCAAAATAGCGCACATACACCCCCTGATCCGACAGTCCTTCATACAGTCTCAGCGCTTCCTGCGCACCCCCTTCCTCCGGCATCCTGCACAAAAGAAAATTGGCGGAGCTGGGCAGCACCCTAAACCCCGCTCCTTCAAACCGCCGGGTATACATCTCGCGTGTGCGGATGATCCTGGCGGCGGTTTCCCGCAGGTAGTCTCTGTCCTGGAGTGAGGCCAAGGCCATACGTGCGCTTAGGGCATTCACGTTATAGATGTCCCGTCCCTTGTTCAAGGCCGCGATAAGCTCCGGAGCCGCCACACAATAGCCAACCCGCGCACCGCATAAACTGTACGCCTTGGAAAATGTGCGGAGCACAATCAGATTGGCGCGTTTCTCCACCAGCTCCATGGCCGAGGAGCCGGCCGGGGCAAAATCCGTATACGCTTCGTCAATTACAACCAGTCCCCGGAACCGGCTCACCAGTTCCACCACACGTCCGCTCTCCAGCAAAAGTCCCGTAGGCGCATTGGGATTCACCAGGATGGCCGCTTGGCCTCCACTGGCCACCACCCTATCCACATCCACCTCATACCTGCTGTTCAGCGGAACCCGGCATACCTCCGCCCCCTGAGCCCAAGCGGCGGTCTGATACAGCCCAAAGGTGGGGTCAGGCAAGGAAACAGTGCCGCCCGCCCCCACAAACACCTTCATAATCAGCGAAATCACCTCGCTGGAGCCGTTGCCGATGAAAACCTGGCCGGGAACCGTCCTGTGCATCGCTGCCAGGGCCGCCCGGAGCTCTTCCACACTTTCGCCGGGATAAAGCCGAAGCTCTGCCGGATCCGCCGACAGCAGAGCCTCCCGCACACGGGGGGAGGGCGGATACGGATTCTCATTCTGGTTCAGCTTTACCGCTGATTCCCCAGGACGGGGAGCCTTTCCCGTCTGATACCGGGGCAAATTGCGGATATGGGGAAGCACAAAGCTCATTTGGACAACCTCCTGCCATTTGGTTTATGCTAAGTGTATCCGCAAGTTGTCATCCGGAAAATATACAGATTTCGCATTTCCTGAGTGACAGATTATATAGAGTGTCAGCCAAAAAGGAGCATACCCGGATGGACATCACCCCCAAGCTTGACCTTACTTCCGGCGAGGCGTTGTACATGCAGCTGTACCGCAGCATCCGGGAGGATATGCTGCAGGGCCGGATTCCGGCGGGGGCGCGTCTCCCGTCCATCCGCAGCTTATGCCGGCGGCTTTGCTTAAGCCGGACACCGGTTGCACTTGCCTATGACCAGCTGCAAGCGGAGGGTTACGTGATCAGCAAACCCCGCTCCGGACTCTTCGCGGCGGAGCTGCCTTCCATGGGGATATCCGGATCAACCATGGAGGCGCAATCCCCCGTTCCGCCCAAAAATGCGGAAGCTGCCGACGACTTCGGAACACCTCCCCTGGTGGACTTCAGCTACACAGCTGTGGACTTAAAGGCTTTTCCCGCCGTACGGTGGCGGCGTTTCCTGAACCGCAGCCTGCAGGCGGAAGCCAATCCCATCCTGCTCTACGGAAACCTCCAGGGGGAGCAGAGGCTGCGGGAGCAATTGGCCTCTTACCTGCACCAGACCCGGGGCGTACGCTGCCAACCAGAGCAAATCGTCGTAGGGGCGGGAACCTACCATTCTCTGGATCTTGTGCTGCAGCTGTTGGAGGGGGAAGTGGACATTCTGGCTTCCGAGGAATCGGTCAATACCGGGATCAAAGCCCTCTTCCGCCGCTTCGGCTATTCCGGCCGCTCCCTTGTGCCGCTCCCCCTAGAGCCGGACGGAGTTTCTCTTTCCTCCCTAGCCGCTTCACCGGCCCAAGCCGTTTATTTGACTCCATCCCACCAATTTCCCTACGGGATGATTCTCTCCGCCGCCAAACGGCTTCAGCTGCTGCAATGGGCGGAGTCCTGCAACGGTTATTTGATCGAGAATGATTATGACGGCGAATTCCGCTACGGAGGAGCACCGGTACCGTCTCTGCAAGGTATGGACCGGTCCGGCCGGGTGATCTATGTGGGAACCTTCTCCCGGGCGCTGACTCCCTCCTTCAGGCTGAGCTACCTGGTTCTGCCCTGGGAGCTGGTGAAACGCTTCAAACAAGGAGGGCACAGCTATGACCAGCTGGCTTCTCCGCTTTTTCAGGAGACATTGCGGCTGTTTATGGAGAACGGGGAGCTGGAACGCCATATGCGGCGGATGCGGGTGGTTTACGAGCATAAACATACCGTCCTGATGAGGGAGCTTCACAACAGCTTCGGAGACCGGCTGCAGGTGATCGGGGCAGGCTCCGGCCTGCACGTGCTGGTGAAGCTGTCCTCCGGCGGGGAGGAAGCAGATATGATCCGGAAGGCTGCCCGCTGCGGCATAACAGTGTATCCGGTATCGGCGTATGCCCTGACGGTACACAAAAAAGCCGAAGGCTCCGTTTTATTGGGCTTCGGCGGTTTGGATACGGAGGCCATCCACACAGGTGTGCGTCTGTTGGCTCAGGCCTGGCTTCCGTAGATAGGGCGTCTTTCTAGATTCTCTTCATTTTCATGTTGATAAAATTCCTTCCATTCGTCTTCGCTGCAGAAGCTGCAGCTGGCCAGCACCTGGTTATGCCTAAGCCGGATGGACAGCATATGGATATGGCTTAACAGCTGCTCCCGCAGCATATCATCCAGGACAAACTCCACCCCATATTCATATATTCCGCTTGGCAGCAGCTGCTTCCGGAGTACACAGCCCAGAAGCTTCAGCTTGGAGTGGAACAGCTCGATATCAAACTCCAGCAGCAGACTTTCCAGAAGGGGCAAATCCAGTCGGGAGTGCATCCTGATCCCGCCTGCGCTGATATCCGCTATATAGGTGGTTCCGTTGTTGGAGAGCAGCTGCGTATTGTTGAAGCCGATGATTCGGAATTTGGCCGCCAGCGGAACTTGGAGGGTCAGCCGGTAGAATTGCCGTTTGTTCGGGGTCGCCATCAAGCACTCCGCTCCTTATCTCAGATATGTATAAAGTCCTGATCCTTTGCGCCTATACAACAGGGTAATATAGGTCCAAGGAATAATCAAGCCCGCTTTTGGCAGCTTCATGGAGAAGTGCGCAAGCGGGCCTGCTTTTATTGAAGAGAATGCAGCATACCGGATTCCCCGTTATCCGGGTCGGAGTTACCGGCCAATTCCTTCCTTCGTGCCTCGTCCGCCACAGACGTCATGGCAGTTAAGCCTACACTGGCGGAGGTTGCCGCATTGGCGGATTCAAACTCCACTTTCAGGTTTTCCAGAACCTCTTCCTCATTCCTGGGCATAAAATCCCTCCTTTAGGATGTGCTTTGTAGTAGCACCAGGGATAGTATACCGCCCAAAAAGGAAAAGAATGTAACTGGTTTTTGGATCAGCCCTTCGTCCCCAGCTTGCCTCCCTTGGAATGCATGGAGAGCAGGTTGGTGTCGATGGAGAAGGTGAGATTCTCCCGTTCACGGGCCCGCTTCAGGGCCAGCTGGATTAGGCGGGAGGTGAGCTCGGTGAAGGTTTTGCCGCTGGGCTCCCACAGATAGAAGGACAAGGAGCCGGGAATGGTATTGATTTCATTAATATAGATTTCATCCGTAGCCGTATCGATCAGGAAGTCAATCCGTGAGACACCTCCGGCGCCAAGCTCCAGGAAGGTTTTCACCGCCAGATCCTGTACCTTCACACGGGTTTCCTCCGTAATGTTGGCGGGAATGATCCGGGCGGAGCCGCTCATGCCCTTGGAGGCCTGATTCATATATTTATCCGCGTAGCTCAGGATTTCGCTGGTTTTGCCCACTTCCTCAATAATAGAAGGCAGTGCCTCTTCGTAATCCCCCAGCACGGAGCAATTGACTTCCTTCAGATTATCCACCATTTTCTCGATGAGGACCTTGTGTGAAAAATTCACCACCAAATCAACCGCCTGCTCCAGCTCATCCGCATTCATAGCCCGCTCCACGCCTACGCTGGAGCCCAGGTTGGCCGGCTTCACAATGACGGGATACCCCAGCTCGGTTTCCACCCGCGCCAGGCATTCCTCCCGGTTATCCGCCCAGGCCTTGGAATAAAACCACAGGTAGCCGGTTTGGGGGAGCCCCGCTCCCTTGAGGATGGTTTTGGCTGCAATCTTATCCATGCCGATGGCGGAGGACAGCACGTCACAGCCCACATACGGGATTTTGTTCATTTCCAGAAACCCCTGCAGGGCGCCGTCTTCACCGTAAGTGCCATGGGTAACGGGGAACGCTACATGAATTTCATCTACAATGTTCTTTGTTTTGAACAAACCCGGCTTCGGGTCCAAAAGCAGATGCCGTCCGTTTTCGTCGGTGAACAGCACCACCCGCTTGGCTTTTTTCTTAAGGGCGGCCACATCCTTGAACTCCTCCACGGAGGACAGCTCCGGGCCTGTGTACCATTCCCCTTGTTTGGTTATATAAATCGGCACACCTTCATACGCGCCTGTATCCAAAGCATGCAGGGCCTGCAGGCCGGAAATAACCGACACCTCATGCTCCACGGACATGCCGCCGAATAATACGCCAACTCTGGTTTTCATAGAAAATGCCTCCGGTTTATTCATTATAGTTGTCAGGCAGATCATTCTCCAGAAGCACGATGCTGCCCGGCTCCGCTACCTCTCTCATCACGGTCATTGCTTCCGTGAAATTACGCACCACTGTCAGCCGCTCTGGCGGGTAACCGGCCTCCTTGAGCCCCTGCTGGATGGGCGCCGTTTGTTTGGGGCCAACCAGAATAATGTAGTCGCACGCTTCCGCCGCGAAGCTGCCGAAGGCCTTGTTCAGCTCGAATTCCTTCTCACCCAGCTCAATCATACCCGGGGTAATCAGAATCCGTTTGCCGTCCATCTTCTTCAGCACCTCCAGAGCGCTCCGGGAGCCCACGGGGTTAGAGTTGAAGCTGTCGTCAATAATGGTAATGCTGCCGTTTTTGCGCAGCTCCAGCCGGTGCTCCACGGGTTTGATCCGCTTGACACCCTTGGCAAGCTTATCCAGCTGCACCCCCAGCACATGCCCGCAGGCGATGCAGGCCAGAATATTGGTCACATTGTGTCCGCCCAACAGAAGGGTTTCCACCCGTGCCGTCTCCCCAGACGGGGCCACAACCGTAAAGGCAGTCCCCTTGACGGATACGGTAACATCAATAGCCCTGTAATCCGCTTCGGGATTGCGGAAGCCGAAGGTAATCCTTCTGCAGGCCAGCTTCGCCTGGTAGGACATCACATTGGGGTCATCCGCATTCAGAAAAGCGGTGCCGTCCGCCGGCAGAAACTCCGGCAGCTCGTATTTGGTCCTCTGCACATTCTCCAGTGTCTTGAAGGATTCCAGATGCTGGGGCCCGATAGAGGTGAGGATCCCGTATTTGGGCTGGGCCAGCTCACACAGCTCGCGGATATCGCCCAGCTGCTTCGCCCCCATTTCGGCAATAAAAATCTCATGGGTTGGACGCAAATGCTCTCTGACCGTACGGGTGATGCCCATAGGGGTGTTGAAGCTTTCCGGCGTCATGAGAACGTTGTATTGCTGGGACAGAACGGTATGTAAAAAGTGCTTGACGCTGGTTTTGCCGTAGGAGCCGGTAATGCCGATGACTTGCAGCTGCCCCATACTGCGGATGAGCCTTTTAGCATCGTTCAGATAGCTGTTGCTGATAGCTTTCTCCATGGGAGCGTTCACGGTGTTGGCGGCTATTACGGCTGCAAAAGGAAACAAGGTCAAAAGCGGGAGCAGCAACAAACCGTAAGTGAAGCCGTTAAGCGCCGGAATCAATCCAAACGCACCCACTGCCACAGCCAGTACGGCTGCCGTTGCGGCAAGACGCTTCACCCGGTTGGTGAAAACCAGCTTCTTCTTATCCTTTTCCTTGGGACGAAGCAGAATAAGCAGAATATAAACGGCGGTTAACGCAATAAAACCCGCCTCTTCAAAGCCGAACAGCGCCGGAATTGCAGCTGCCAGCGGAAGCCATTCCCGAACCGCCAGTGTGGCGTTCCAATTGTTCTTGTTCCAGTTCCAATAACGGGAGTTGCGGTATGAGTTGAGCTGCAGCATGTGGATGCCCCGGCGGATGCGCAAAGCGGCGTGTCCCAGCCAGGCCAGCCCGGCCAGCAGCGCGAATGTGAGAGTCATGGGGAAAGGCTCCTCCTCGTTTATTTATCCTTGTCGCTCTCCAGAAAATTGTTCAGAATAATCAGGGTTTCCCGGGGGCGCTGGGCATACACCCAATGACTGCCGCCCTTCATGGTCACCAGCCCTGCATTGGGGATCAGCTTCTCCATGAGTTTGCCGTGTTCGAGAGGAGTAGCCGTGTCCAGCTCGCCCCAGATGAGCAGGGTGGGAGCCTGAATCTTCGGCAGATACGCCTTCAGATCCTCGTTCACCAGCTTCACCAGGGTTTGGCGCATCAGCGGTGTGGCTTGTTTGTAGTCGTCGGAGCCTGTGGATTTGCGGAAGCGCTCCAGAATCTGCTCACGCTTGCGCCTAAGCCCGGGAAGCTTCAGCAGATGCTTCGCCGCCTTGTAGGAATAAACGCGGATATAATAGGAAGATTTACGTTTGGGTTTAAGACCTGCGCTATCCAGGAGGATCAGCTTATGCACCGGATTCCGTGAAGCATAGCGGATTGCAGTCCGCCCGCCGTGGGAATGGCCCATGATAATGGGGTTTTGGATGGCCAGCGCCGCATTGAATTTTTCCACGAAGGAGCAATATTCCTCCACTCCCCAGGGAACGGGAGGTTCGCCGCTTGCGCCAAAGCCGGGGAAATCCACGGAGATGACTCTGAAATGTTTATCTAAACTCTCTGCCACAAAGGAAAAGCTTTCCTTGTTAGCTCCCCATCCGTGAAGCAGCAGCACTACCTGCCCGCTTCCCGAATCCGTATATGCGATATCGATCCCATCGATCTTTATTTTCAACGCCCATCAGCATCCTTTGCTCTCTTCATCATAACCATTATACATAAAAAGGCCAAAAGTATTCCCCTCACGGGAAGACGCATTGGCCCCTGTCTATTAAACTATTGCGATTCAAGCCGGTTCGCCAACCAAATCATCATAACAGAATCGCTTAGGGGTGACAACACGCAATGAAAAAGTAAGATTATTTTAAGCTGAAATTAATCTTTTTCTTTTATAATAGATATCAAAGATTCCAATCAGGTAGGTGATCCGGCATGCCAATGCTCATTCAATTCCAAAACAAGGTCATTCCCGTATACATCAAGAGCAGCAAATCCTCCAAAAAAGCCATCGACCTCTTGGTAAGCGCACTGGAGCTTAAAGTGATGTATGGAAAAGCCACCATCAAAAAATGTCTCGAATCTCTGATCAGTGTAGAAATCGACGGCAGCGAGGCATTTCTGCACAGCTTCAACGAGCGGGACTCACTGGCGCTGTCTCTTTATTAGAATTAAACGCATATTGCTCTGAGCTGCGAAAACGCCTATGAACAGCCCTTCACACGGGGCTGTTTTTATTTATATGCGGCAAAGGCTGTGAGGTGATGCGGTATTTTTTTTGCGGAAGCCGCCGGGTGGGTGTTTTCCCTGCGTTTCTTGCGGGTAAGTTCTATATTAGAGGAGTTTTCTATATACATGGCAGTAGTCCAAGTCAGTGATGTACATAATCGGCTCCCCAAACTCAAAAATGAGGTGATCGGTCATGCAGCCCTACCCTCCCCGGGATAACGGATTCGACCCGACGGACATTGAAGCCAACAAGGGAATGGCAATCGTTGCCTATATTCTGTTTTTTGTGCCGCTGATTGCGGCCAAAAATTCCCGGTTTGCCATGTACCATGCCAATCAAGGATTGACGCTGTTTTTAGCCTTCGCCGTCTGCAATGTGGTGTTGGGGATACTGCCTTTTATCGGCTGGTTTTTGCTGCCGCTGGTCAACCTGGCATTATTCGTTCTGATGGTGCTTGGAATTATCAACGCGGCCCAGGGCCAGGCCAAGCCGCTGCCGGTTATCGGCGCTTATACCCTTATCAAATGACGCTGCCTGCGCGAGACACAGCACCCCGCTATCCGGAGAACGGGAGCGGGGTGTTTGGGTTGTCTGTATTGGTGTTTATTTATTCCGCAGCGCCGGACCCGGCCTTCGCTTTGGCGGTTTCCTCCATGAGCTTATGCAGTGAAAAGACGGCATGCTCCGAAGGATCGCGGTTCATCAGATACATCGTCATGAAATATTGCAGCGGAATCGCGCAGGTATTGGGGCCATCGGTAATGGTCGGGAATCCCAGCTCCAGCACGGGACCCAGCTGTTCATTCACTTCGAGATCCACATACACCTGATTTTCCTCGGTAAACTCTTCCTGCACACCCTTCATGACCAGCGGCAGAACTACTTCCTGAAGCACCTTATTAGCTTCATCATCGGTTTCCGGCGGATTGGGGAAGCCGCGGCTCTCCCCGGCCTGGATCATATCATAGAAGAAGGAGGCCAGCCACAGGGGCGGATTGGCATTATTCTTATACACTTGGATCAATTCTGTCAGCATAAAGCCGCAGGTATAGAATTTGCCGTCCTTTTGGAGCCGGAAGGCAAACAAATGGCCAAATCCCGGGTGAAGGGCAACCTGCCCGTCCACCTCATAATCCTTATATTCATCCGCAAGAATATTGCGAGTCAGCTCAAACCAGGCCTTGACCTGCTGTTCCATCTCCTGCTGTTCCTTGGCCGCTTCCTCTGCCGACTTATTCGTCTCGTTATCACTCATTGTAAAAAAGGAGCCCCCCTTCAATTCCATCCTTTTTATCTTACCATACTTTCGGAGGAAAAAGAAAAGCTCATTTCTGGCGGAAGGTATACGTATTGGCGTGATTAATTTCCAGCTTCACCTGTACCTCCTTCAGCTTAAAACGCGGAAGCAGCGGTTCGCCGGAATCATGAGCAGCCTTCCACACCGCATTCTGTTTCCGGTAAAGCTCCTCCTCCAGCCCAAGCAAATCCATATTCTCCCTTTGGCCCTGCTCAAAAGAAGCCTTGATTTCATCTTTAATTTTTTGGATGCCAGCCTCGGTAATGTCCTGGAAGCTTACGGTTTCATCCGTATTTTTCTCAATCATGTTGGCGCGGGTAATCAGATTGATGGTCACCTGCAGCTCCTCCCCCTCCGGGTTAATGTCCATAGAGGTGCGGGGATTGCGGATTAGGAGGAGAACATTTCCGCTATCGGGGAGATTGACGGTCATGGGATACCGGAAGACCCGGTAGAACTTTACAAAACGGGTACCGCGGATTTTGGATTCCGGCACATAACCCTGGAGCGTATTTTTGCTGACCACGAATAATCCGTCCGTCCGGGAAAGGGGCGGCTGCTTTCCGGCATTGGTCCATATCCTGTTTTGGCTGGTAATGGACGGAACCAACACTGTTGAGGCCGGCTCCCGGATGCCATTCATCAAACGCTGGAGGTGGATCGGCTCCACATCCGAGCTTTGCCGGTAAATCGAGGTTGGTTCGAACATAACCGTGGTCTGGGCGGACAGATTCAGCAGGGTCATGGAGGACAGAAGGTCTTCCATGGAGTCGCGTGTGCCGTAAATCCAGGGTGTATATCTCATTTCCCGGGAACGCAGAATGCTGGAGAATACTTCATCCATCTTGGATTTCATCACCGATTCCGAAAGAATCACGGCCTTCACATGGGTCCAGACGGTTTGCTGCTGGGAGGAATCATAAATGTGGTTCAACGCAGCCATCATACTTTTCCCCTCGCCCTTTCCCACCCAGATGGCCTTGCTGCCGCTTTTGGACTGGGCATCACCACTTTCCCGCTTGGCAATGCTGGTGAAGTCGATCAGTTGGGCATAGACCACATAATGATCCTGGGCATAATCTACCCCAATGGCTGTAATGAAGTTGGTATTCTGGGCCTCTCTCATATCCCAGCATCCCGGCAGTACCAGCAGCATCCCCGCGATTACAGCCGCTTTGGCCAAATTGATCACCGGTTACGGTCCAATCCGGAGGTTTGGTCCACCGGGTCCAGGACATCCGGCCTCTTGACCCGGTTCATACTGGGCCTCATCAGGATGCCCGCCAGGAAATCCTTGGGATTAAACGGGGTTACCGGCGAGAGATACGGAACCCCGAAATGCTCCAGCGAGGATAAGTGGACCAGCAGCAGCAAAAACGCCATCATAAAACCGAACAGTCCGAAAAAAGAGGCGCATCCCAAAATTAAAAAACGGAGCTGGGCCACTGTTCCGTTCAGGATGGGGTCCACCAGCGTATACGAGGCAATAATGGAAATCGAAATCATCACAATAACGGTAGGGGAGGTAATGCCCGCCCGGATGGATGCGTCACCGATAATAATGCCCCCCACCACGGTGACCGTCTGGCCGATGGCCCGCGGCAGCCGCCTGCCCGCTTCCGCGAAGATATCGAACATCACCAGCATCAGGAAAGCTTCAAGCCCGACGGGCATAGGAAGCCCCTGACGGGTATTGGCTATGGTGGCCAGGAGAGGGAGCGGCACCTGGTCCAGATTGAAGCTGGTCAGCCCCACAAAAAAACCGGGGAGAAACAAAGAGATCAATAGTCCGATATAACGAAGCACCCGCTGCATGCTGACAATATGGAAGGGCATGTTGGCGTCCTCGGAGGACTTCAAGAGGCTGAACAAAGTAGCCGGGGCAATGGTTGCCATCGGAGAGCCGTCGGACATCAGCACGAAGCGGCCGTTCAGGAGGGAATCCGCCACATAATCCGCCCGGCCCGTTGTGTCCGCCACTGGAAACAACGACTTCAATCGCCGCCCGATGACCATTCTCTCCACCATGGAGGTGCCGATAACCGCATCCTGGTCGACAAGCTCAATTTGTCCGCGGATTTCCTTCAGAATGTCGGGGTTGATAATATCCTGCATATACAATAGCGCCAGCTTGGTCTGTCCCCGTTTGCCTTTATTAAACAGCTCCACACAGAAGGATCGGGTACGCAGACGTTTGCGGATCAGTGCGATGTTCGTATCAAGATTTTCAATAAAGCCGTCACGCGGCCCCTTAATGGAGGGTTCCATGGCGGACTCCTCCGGTTTGCGCCCGGGCATATCCGAAATATCCATGGTATACACGGCATTCTGCCGGAGATGAACCACTATCAGCTGGCCGCTGAAAACCAGACGGGTTGTGACGGTCAGCCACTCGTCCTCATCCTTGACGAGAGACAGAGGCAGTGCGGTCAAATCGGCCAGATATCCGGACTCTCCGGAAGTAAGCTCGTTCCCGATTCCCTCCAGGCGGGGGATGATGAACTGGGAGAGTTCCTTCTGATCCGCCATACTGCCGCAATAAATTAGAACCAGCGCGGAACGGGGCTCCTTCCCGTACCGGAGGGTATGCAGCGTAACATCGCCGCACAGGCGAAAATAATCATAGTAGAATGCTTCATCCGCCGCCTCCATGGAGACGGTGTTTCCCCCGTTTGAGCCGGTCTCATGACTGTTCGGGCTGTTGACGTTGCTGTTGACGTTGCTGTTGACGCGGCCGCTGGCGTTGTTGTCCAGATTGTCCACGGGAATCCCCCCTCCTTCCGGCCTTGGCGGCAATCACCCCCAAACCGGCTGCCGCCAGAGCCAGCAGTGCCAGGTTGGACGGATAAAGCCAGTCCACCGTAATTTGATGCATGTATACATCGCTGATGGGCGCCAAACCGATTAAGACCAGCACCACACAAATGAACAGCAGGGTGGTGTTTTTCTTCCGATCGGTTTTAATTTGCCACATTTCAACCGTTACATACAAAAGGAGGCATATCCGCAGGAAAGAACCGGCCAACCATTGAAAAATGGAAAGGAAATCCGTCTGGGAAAGAAATTTCCCCACCGTAGCCAAACGCCATTCCTCATAAGCGGGAAACCGCAGGTGGACTGCCTCATACGGATTAAATTCCACAATGGCGCCGATCACGGGACCGAAGGTGATGCCCAGAATGCAGAAGCCCAGGATCAGCAGGCTTTTGAGACTGATTTTGCTACGCAGGCCGGATTGAAGCAGCAGAAACAGCAGCAGCTCGAAGGATCCCGCCATCACATACACCGTTCCATTGACTACAGGCCAGATGCCATGCTCCAGCATTGGAAACAGCTGGTTATAGTCCTTGTACTTGATATTGATGGACGCAATGGTAAAGCCGAACAGGCAAACCAGCGGCAGCAGAATTCCTGCCGTATTGGCAATCGCCCGCAGCCCCTTGCTTGAGGCTCTGTAGCAGACCAGCATCAAAAACAGGCTGGTTACTCCCATCGGCGTGTTCAGCAGGAAGTTAATCCGTGTCCATAACATAGTTTCATACATGGTCGAGAAGATGTTGACCACGGCATATAGCGTGAACAACAGCCGGAATGCCACCGATACCGGACGGCCTGCATGGCGGATAATCCAGCTGTCCAAGGGTTCGTCTCCCAGTTTATTGGCGATAAAACGCATGGTAAACAGCAGCAGCAGCATGGCCGGAGCGGAGCAAATGATGCATAACCAGGCATCCCGCCCGGAGGTGCGGAGTAAAGCCGGAATGATAAAGACGTGATTGGTCATACCCACAGCCATCATCATAATCATGGCACCCTGTAGAAGAGTAGGCAGGGGGGATTTCATCGGCTTCACTCCTTGCCCTTCTTTTGATGTCATTTTTCTCCAAGGTGGGCCAGGGTATGCATGTTTATATCAAAAACCTATCAAAAAAAGCCGTGCCATACTCTTTGAAAACGCAAAAAAAGCCTCCGCACCGCGGAAGCTCTCTCGTAAAAAGGGCTGCGCCCCTCTTGGTCATCTACTGCCGTTCCCGCATCATCTGCTGCCATACGGTGCCTTGGGCTTCGGTATTGCTGGTAATCCGTTCAATAGCCAGGCGGACCTGGAGCCGGATCTCGAATTCGGTATCCTCCTTCGCCTTCTCCAAAGCGGCCAACGATGAGTTTCCTGCCGCTTCATACAGGAAACGTGCTGCTCTCCAGCGCACCAGCTTGCTGGGATCGGTTAATGCCTCCTCCATTGCCGGTACGGCTGCAGGATCACCTCTGTCGGATATGCTGTCTCCGGCTGTTCTGCGAATTACAGGTGAGGAATCCTTCATGGCGTTGATCAACAAAATCAGAGGCTCCTCCCCCTCCACGCCCCCGGCCAATACCACGGCAAGCCGGCGGACGGAAATATTGCGGTCCAAAAGCGCCTTTTTGAGGAGCGGTAACGTGTTGGAATCCGCCTTGATCCGGGAAAGGGCCGCGTAACGCACCTGCCAGTCGGGATCATCCAGCTGCCTCTCCAGCTCTTCGGCTTCTTCCGCGGGGAGTTGGCGGGCCTCTGGCTCCTTGGCGTTCTCCGGGATTTGGTAACCGTGGCCGGCTGCAACGGACTGGCGCACCAGCTCATCCAGCCGCTCCGGACCGAATTCCGCCTCCAGCTCGCTGACCACCTGGTTCAGAACCTCCTCCAGCTCGCCGTACCGGACACCGCGCTCCTCCAGCTTCCGCTCCATAATCAGATTGGGTGAGGCCAGACCCGCTTCCGTGGCCGCCATCTGAAAACGCTCCGGCAGCGCCGCCCGTTTTTCGGACGTGGCCGTGCTGACCCGGACCTGCATGGGGATTCCCCTGAAGGTCTGCACCCGCACAGTCAGCTCGCCATAGCCGCTCTCCTGCTGTCCGGGTGCCCCTGGAATCCCGGAGGAGGATGAGGCGCCTTGTCCGGCTGCCGTTCCCAGCACCGCTTCCGCTGCTGCCAGAATAGCTGCCCAATCACCCCGGGGATGCCGCTCCAGGGCAAGAAAGTCCGCTGTTTGGAATACCCCCGTCACACCCTCAATTGCCAAGAGCTTACGGATATAAGCAGGAGCCGTGTCATCCCGGCCCCTTTGGACATCCAGCCGTACACCCGGATTAAGCCGGGTATCCAATGTTAATTTCATGGAATTGGGGCTTGGAGTCGGTTCAATTTTGACAATTTTCATGAATCCATCCCTTCCTCTCATCACACTGCCATTATAGCACATACTAAATAAAGCCTAAAAATGATCCCCGGTTGGATCCGCACTCCGCTCTGAATGAGGGTAAAACGCCCAAAAACCCTTGCATTCAAAATAAAAACAAAAACAAAACAAAATTTCTTCACAAATTTCTCTAAATTGGGGCTTCATTTTTGGGCTGGACTGGCTTAAAATAAAAGCATCTAGAGCGAATCAAAGATATTCAAAACCCGCATCTGCTCACACACTACGGTTTTCCAAGGAGGAGCTTGTTTTATGCAATTCGAATATTTGCACCCGGCCGACCAGATTATCATGATGATCCAACGTATTTACGGCTACGGCATGACCACTACGTCAGGCGGCAACCTGTCCATCCTCGACGACAACGGGGATATCTGGATCACCCCTGCGAGTATTGATAAAGGCAACCTGAACCGCGGAGACATTGTTTGCGTGAAGGCTGACGGCACTGTAGTCGGCAAGCACAAACCCTCCAGCGAATTCCCTTTCCACCAAATGGTATTCCGCACCCGTCCCGACCTGAAGGCCATTGTTCATGCCCACCCTCCCGCACTGGTTGCATTCAGCATCGTGCGCAAGGCACCTGACATGCACATGCTTCCCTTCGACCACGCCCTCGTCGGCGAAGTTAGAATCGCAGAATACGGCCTGCCGGGCAGCGCAGAGCTGGCAGACAAGGTTGCGGCTGTATTCGCACAAGGCTATGACTCCGTTATGCTGGAGAACCACGGCGTTGTTGTAGGCGGCAAGAACCTGTTCGACGCCTTCAAGTCCTTCGAAACCCTTGAATTTATGGCCCGCATCGAGATCAACGCCCGCCGCATCGGTACTCCGGTATCCCTGACCGACGAGCAGCTGGAGCAGGCCAAGAGCCGCAAGCCGCTTGAAATGACCGACTATAAGCCGGAGCGCTTCAGCTCCGAGGAACGGGAAGCCCGCCGCGAAATGTGCCGCCTGATCCAACGTTCCTATGACCAAGGCCTGTTCACCAGCGGTCAAGGCTCCTTCTCCCAACGGCTGTCCGACGGTTCCTTCATCATTACGCCTTTTGGTCTGGACCGCAAGTATCTGGAACCGGGCGATCTCGTAGTTGTGAAGGACGGCGCCAAGGAAGCTGGTAAAACCCCGAGCCGCGCAGTCGCTTTGCACCAAGAAATCTATAAGGCCCAGCCTCATGTGCAGTCGGTGATCATTGCCCACCCGCCCTACAGCATGGCCTTTGCCGTTACCAGCGCAGGCTTCGACTCCCGGACCATTCCGGAGAGCTACATCCTGTTGCGCAGAACTCCCCGCCTTCCTTTCGGCGCTGCGTTCCTGGAACCGAAACAAACAGCGGAAGTATTCACCAAGGACAAGCCGATTGTTATCTGCGAAAACGACTGCATCATCGCAACAGGCAACTCTTTGCTGAATGCATTTGACCGTCTGGAAGTGTGTGAGTTCAGCGCGCAAGCCATTATCTCTGCAGGTGTACTGGGCGATATCGTCCACATCGACGAGAAGCAAGTCTACGATCTGGAAGTTGCCTTTAACCTGCTGTAATTTGCAACAATAATACGTATCTGTCGCGCTATCCACCCTGCCGGTTGCATCCACGATGTTCCTGGCGGGGAGGACAGTGTGTAAAGATAGCATGTTTTTGGTCTGGTATGTGATTTTTTTCGCAAACGCTAAATTAAACCTATTCTATGGAGGATGATCTCTATGTTGGCTGTTCGCAGACTGTATTGGCCCGCCATTAACCTGATTGGACCCGGCTGTGTGAAGGAAATCGGACAGGAAGTAATCAACCTGGGCAAAACCAAGGCTCTGTTCGTAACCGACAAGGTATTGAACCAAATCGGCGTAGTGAAGCAAGTGACCGACGTTCTGGATGCAAGCGGCATCACTTATGTAGTTTATGATGATGTGAAGCCCAACCCGACTACCCAAAACGTAAACGACGGTCTGGCCCTGTACAAGGAAGCCGGCTGCGACTTTATCATCTCCCTGGGCGGCGGCTCCCCGCAGGATGCTGCGAAGGCCATCGGTATCCTGTCCACCAACGGCGGCAACATTGTGGATTATGAAGGCATCGGCAAGTCCAAGAACAAATCCGCTCCTATCATCGCCATCAACACCACTGCCGGTACTGCATCCGAAGTAACCGTGAACTACGTGATCACCGACGAGCACCGCAAAATCAAAATGGTTATGGTTGACCCCAACTCTCTGGCAACCGTTGCCGTTAACGATCCCGAGCTGATGGTGAAGAAGCCCAAGGGCCTGACTGCCGCTACCGGTATGGACGCTTTGACCCATGCTGTTGAAGCGTATGTGACTGCAGGCGCTTTCCCGCTGTCCGATGCTATCGCTCTGCAAGCGATCAAGTTCATCGCCAACTCCCTGGAAAAAGCCGTTAACAATGGCGCCGACGTGGAAGCCCGCTCCGAAATGGCTTGGGGCTCCTTCACAGCAGGCCTGTCCTTCTCCAACTGCGGCCTGGGCATCGTGCACAGCATGGCTCACCAGCTGGGCTCCGAGTATGACCTGCCCCACGGCGTAGCCAATGCCATCCTGCTGCCGTACATCATGGAATTCAACCTGGATTCCGCACCGAAGAAGTTCGCTGAGATCGCCGCAGCTATGGGCGAAGACACCTCCAAGGCAGCCAATGAGCTGGAAGCCGCCAAGCTGGCACTGGAAGCGGTACGCAAGCTATCCAAGGCTGTTGGCATTCCTTCCTTGAAGGAAACCTCCTTCAACCCGGACGATGCCGCCAAGCTGGCAGCACAAGCCATGAACGACGTATGTACCGGCGGCAACCCGAAGCCGGTTACTGCCGAAGACATGATCGCCCTGTATCTGAAGGCGTACAACGGTTAAGTTCCAAGCCCATATCCCGGGAGTTTATTGGACCCGGTGCGAGAATCCCTGTTGCGGCTGCTATTGCAGCCCGCGGCGGGGATTTTTGTTATGTCCGCACAGCCGCATATTTCCAGACATTGGACTGCATACTACTGGAAGCAGAATTCCTAGGATTCCGCCTGGGCGATGATCAACACCGCAGGGCTGCGGGGTCTGGACACTTCGGGGCTGGGCGCTTCGGGGTTTGGACACCTCGGGGTTCGGGCACTTCGGAGTTTGGCCTCTTCGGGGTTCGGGCACTTCAGGGTTTGGCGTTGGCGCTAACGGCCCCAGGAGCACTAGCGATGCGTCAAACCTAACATGGAATTATCCAATATTCCTAAATATGGGTTAATTTGAACGTTGTCACCTG
>NZ_JBJURJ010000029.1:0-10667 GCF_046098205.1 Paenibacillus mesotrionivorans
AACCCGCTCGACTTGCATGTATTAGGCACGCCGCCAGCGTTCGTCCTGAGCCAGGATCAAACTCTCCATAAAAGTGGCCCCGAAGGACCGTTATGTTAGAGCTGATTGCTCAATTGTTCAAACGTTTGGCTTCATTGTTTTGCTGCTCGTTGTTCAGTTTTCAAGGAGCTCGCTTGTTTCTTCGTCGTTCTCTTCTTCAAGAGGCGACTTTTTTAATATACCACATTGTTACTCAGTAATGCAAGCTTTTTTTAAAACTTTTTTTGAATCGGGTTTTTCATGCACATTCTTTCAAAAACCTGTTTCATTCGCGAGAAATAACTTACCATGGACGCTCTCATAAAGTCAAGCATAAATTTCATTTATAATTTCTTGAAGCTTTACTTATTGATGCTGCATCCGGTTCCTTGCATATTTGGAAATATCCTTAGGTGATGCAAGGCGTGCATACATACGGAAGATAATTTTATATCTGGCTTCAATAGCGGTCTTAATGTCATGATCCATTCTTTTATCATTCAGGTCAAACAGCATTTCGTCCAATTCCTTGCGCAGTACATAATCCAATTCTCTGCATTCTCTGTCGTTGAACAAAAAACCCAACATGGTTTAGCTCCCTTCAAGCAACAAGGAATTATAGGTGTGTCGTCTTACTGTTATGTACAGATATTGGATTTTTTATGAACCGAAAAGAGAATTAGATATCAAATTTTTTATCAGCTGACCAACCGCAGGGTAACCATGCTCTCTATCAATGCGGCGGCCATCAGCAGGAGGGCTACAATAATGACAAGAGGAACAGATACCTTCAGCATCTTGATAAATGCGGCATTATTAGCTGCTCTTCTGGTCGGCGAGAACAGAAAGAAGAAGCTTTTGAACATAATCGCACCGAACTTGATCCCGAAGGCACATGCGAGAATAAAAGCCGGCAGTTCGATAATGCCATGAGGAAGGATAGCCAGAATAAACGACCCCCAGCCCTTGTCCGGAACATTCTGATGCGCCAGATACCCCATGATCAGTCCGTTGGAGAGTAGGCTGTAAAGCGGAATAATCCCCAGCATCACACCGGAATAGACCATAAACACCGATACCAACACATTATTCACCAGAATAAAAGCAAGCAGTCTCCATTGGTAGTGCTCATGCCCGCCAATGTTGTTAACCATGTCTGTAAGCTGTTTAATTTGATTGTCCAGCAGGAACTGGAATTGCCCCGGCTCCGAATAGCCCAGATAAGCGCCAACCAGGAAAGTAGCCGCTGCAGCGATTAAATAATGCTTCATTTCTTTGATTGCTTGAACCAGATTACGCCAACTCATATCCCCTAAAGACCTCCCTTTAATAGACATAACCAAGTTGTACGGGCATACATTGGTAATAAAGAAATCGACCAAGCCCCACCTGTTGCTTTTTTACGGACAAGTGGGGGAAACCAAGGAGGCCCGGCAATGAATATGTTCTATGTTTTCCATGCCAAAAAAGTAAAAAAAGTAATTATTGCAGCGGCGGCCTGTTTTTTTGCGGCGGGTATTATCTATGCGGAGGCAGAGAATATTACGGTATTCACCACCCAAAGCGAACCCGCGGCTATATACAGTGTCCAGACGGAAAAGAAGGTCGTCGCACTTACCTTTGACATCAGCTGGGGGGATGTGCAGCCTGAGCCCATCGTCAAGCTGCTCCAGGACAAGGGTGTGAAGAAGTCCACCTTTTTCCTTTCCTCACCCTGGGCCAAGACCCATCCCCAAATTGTGGACAAAATCAATAAGGCCGGTTTCGAAATTGGAAGCCACGGCCATAAGCATGTGAATTACAGCAGCCTGGAGGAAAAGGATATCCGTACCCAGCTTCAAACCGCTCACGGGATTCTGACGGAGGTTACCGGCAAGTCTCCGCAGCTTCTTCGTCTGCCCAACGGCGATTTCGACAAAAAGGTGCTGCGTGTGGCCAATGATCTGGGGTACAAGGTCATCCAGTGGGATACGGACTCCATGGATTGGAAAGCTGCAAATGCCAAGGATATCGTTACCCAGGTTACCTCCAAGGTGCATCCGGGTGACATCGTTCTTCTTCATGCCAGTGATTCGGCAAAATATAACCAGGAGGCGCTGCCTCAATTGATCGATGAGCTGCGGGCACAGGGCTACGATTTTGTCAGCGTGTCCGAGCTTCTGGAGCAATCCTCCGTATCCTTCAAGCAGGCGGAATAAACCGACTTGATTTTGTACAATAGTATACTATCCACCGGAAAAGCGGTTATGCCAAACCGCTTTTTTTGCGTTATCCCACCTTGTTTCCCCAAGGAAAAATTCTAGTTAATTGTACCAACCTTCTCAGCAAAAAGCTATTCGCCTCCTTCATGAAACCAACGGAAGTCACACATACTAACGCCATACTATCCGAAGGAAGGGAGCTTAAACCGGACTATGACAGCCAAACGAATGCTGCTGATCCCCGCCCTCCTGCCTGTTTTGCTGCTCATCTCCTGCGGCAGTGAACAACAGCAGTCATCACAGCCGCAATCCTATAAGGATATGAAGGCAATGGTTCTAGATGTCCTGAAGACGGAGGATGCGCAAAAGGCTATGTCTACCGCCGCCAAGAATCAGGACAAGACCCTCCAGCTTCTCTCCACCGGCGAGGGCCAGCAAATACAGCTTGCCGTTAAGGAACTGTTAACCACGGAAAACCATGGCCTCAAGATGCTTGAGGCCACCATGACTGACCCGAAATTTGCCGGAGAATTTGCTAAAGCCGCGCAGAAGAATCTGAAGCAGATTGAGAAGGATTTACTGAAGGATCCGGAATACCAGAAAAATTTGTTCGAGGCGTTGAATAACCCGGATTATCAGAAGATTATTCTCGAAACCATGAAGAGTCAAAAATACCGGCAGCAAATGCAGGAGGTTGTTCGGGAATCGCTGCAAAGCCCCTTATTTAAGGCGGAGCTGATCGCCATGTTCCAAAAAGCGGTGGCTGAAGAGATGAAGCCCAAAGACGATAAAACACTGACCATTACCTCGGAAAGCGGAAAAGACGGGCAAGGTGGAAAACAGGGCGGCGGCCAAGACCAGGAGCAAGGCGGAGGAAAAGGCCAAGAAGGCGGAAGCAGCGGTGGAGGTGGAGGAGACAGCGGAAGCGGCGGAGACCAGCAAGGGCAGGATGGCGGAGGTCAAGAGGACCAAAGCAGCGGAGACGACAGCTCCGAAGATCAGGAAGACCAAAGCAAATCCAAGGAAAAGAAAAAATAAAAGCAAAGGGCTGGACGGCGGGAAGCCGTACAGCCCTTATTTTATGCAGATGAAGCTTAGAGCGTGTCTGTAAACTCGCTTGAGGGCACCTTTTAGCGCCTTTTCGTCCCTGACTTCGTTACTTTCCCTTGACGTACCCCCGGTACGCCTACGGGCAAGTGCCTTGCCAGGAACGAATATTCGCTACAATTTGCTCCCCTCGGAGTTTTCAGACACACCCTATGATTGGCTCTCCAGCTTCTCGATAATACGCCGGGCCATCTTGGCGTACAGCTCACCGGTTTCGGAATCGGCTTTGTAGACAGAGGGAGAATAATCGGGCTCGGACAAATGATTATCCGGTGCCCCTAACGGGATTTGGGACAGAATTTCCGTGTGCAGCTCTTCAGCCAGTTTGGCCCCGCCGCCGCGGCCGAAGATATAGGCTACTTCTCCGGTTTTATCTGTGTAATACGCCATGTTTTCCACAACGCCCAGAATTTCGTGGTCCGTCCGTAACGCCATAGAACCTGCCCGTGCAGCCACAAACGCTGCCGTTGCATGGGGAGTGGTTACAACAATCTCCTTGCTGTGGGGAATCATCTGGTGAACATCCAGGGCTACATCCCCCGTTCCCGGAGGCAAATCCAGGATCATGTAATCCAGCTCGCCCCAATTAACCTCGCTTAAAAAATTGCGGAGCATTTTGCCCAGCATAGGTCCCCGCCAGATCACCGGAGCATTATCCTCCACGAAGAAGCCCATGGACATCACCTTCACGCCGAAGCGCTCTACCGGAATGATCTTGTTGTTATCCATCGCGGGACGATCTTCAATGCCCATCATATCCGGAACACTGAAGCCATAAATATCCGCGTCGATAATGCCTACCCGTTTGCCTTCCCTGGCCAGAGAAACCGCTAGATTCACGGTGACGGTAGATTTACCCACTCCGCCCTTGCCGCTGGCTACTGCAATAAAGGTCACTCCGGAATCACGGCCGAGAAGCTCAGAACGTCCTGTAGCAGGCGATTGGGTCTGCTGACGCTGGTTTGATTCCCCTTGGGGCTCTTGGAGCCTGCGGGCGATCTCCTGGCTTTCCGCCTCTGTAATCGTCCGGAACCGGACATGAACGTCCTGGATGCCAATCCGGCCCAGCCCCTCCTGCACATCCTGACGGTATTGGCTTTTGAGCGTTTCGCTGTCCTCGGTCAAAACTACCGTCAGATTCACCCGGGAATCCTTGGTCATGATGTCTTTTACAAGGCCCAGCTCTGTCAGGGGACGGTTGTAAGTGCCGTCGTATACATGCTTCAGTGCGTCAAACACTTGCTCTTTGGTCACCATAGTTGCACCTCTTATGGGCTTGTCTGTATTTACGCCACCATTATACCACAATTTTACGGTTCGCCTATTTGTTCGCCCGTGGAATATCTGAGCACACCCTGGTATATCGCCGCGGCCACCTTCTTTTGATAGCTCTCCTGTCCCATAAGTCTTGCCTCCTCGGGATTGGAGAGAAACCCAACCTCCACCAACGCACCGGGGATGGATACTGCCTTCATGGGATAGAACGTATCATTTTCCTTGGCCAACCGGTCCGTATTCTCCAGATTCCGCTTCAGCTCCGACTGAATATGGGTTGCCAGTATTTTGCCCCCCGGCTTGGCGGAATTATAAAAGGTTTGTGCGCCATGCCACTTGGGCGAGGGAATGCTGTTCAAGTGAATGCTGATCATCAAATCGGCATCCGCTTTTTCAATAAGCTTGGCGCGCTGCACCAGATCCTCCGTTTTCCGTTTGCTGTAGCCCTTGGTCCCCGGAGCAGCCAGATCCTTATCCTCCTCGCGGGTCATCACCACAATTGCTCCCGCCTCCTGCAAATAATCCCGCAAATGTTTGGCAATAGCCAAGTTGACGTCCTTCTCGTCCATCCCTTCCTTGCTGGAGGCGCCACCGTCCGGGCCGCCATGTCCGGCATCCACTGCAATTACCTTGCCGGACAATGGCAGAGTCCAATAATCCCAAGTTTCACTGTGGGGAAGCTCATAGCTCAGCATAAAAACGGTCAGCACCGCCAGAGCCGCTGCAGCAGCCAGCTTCAGCAAACCTTGTTTGTTTGTCCAGATTATAAGCCGCTTCCGTTTCCATCCGCGCATCAAAAAATCCACCCCGCATCCAATAGATTCTCTAAGAATCTTATGGACAAAGGTGGATCTTTATACCTGAAACTCGTCTTATTGGCGGGACATTCCCTATTAAAGCTGGGATTCGGACAAGGACGCGTCCATCTCCTTCATGCCCTTGATCAGAATCTGGGCTACCTCCGGCCGGGTAAACTCGGCAGGGGGGCAGATCCCGTCGCGCAGCATGGCGCGCACCTTGGTGCCGGAGAGATGCATGTGGAAGGCCTTGTCATGCGGACAGGTTTTACTGGAGGCCATATTGCCGCACTTGGTGCAGAAGAAGCTGTGCTCGAAAAACAGGGGAGTGATGCCCAGCTCTTCTTGTGTAAAGTTGCGGAAAATCTCCTGTGCCTCGTACGTCCCGTAATAATCGCCTACGCCTGCATGATCGCGGCCCACAATAAAATGGGTGCAGCCGTAATTTTTGCGGACCATAGCATGGAAGATCGCCTCCCGTGGACCCGCATAACGCATTGCCGCCGGGAAAACGCCGAGAAACGCCCGATTGCCGGGGTAGTAATTATCCAACAGGACAAGGTAACTCTCCATCCGGATTTCAGCGGATATGTCGTCAGATTTGGTTTCGCCCACCAGAGGGTTAAGAAACAAGCCATCCACAATCTCCATGGCGCTTTTCTGGATGTATTCATGGGCCCGGTGAACCGGGTTGCGGGTTTGGAAGCCAACGACGGTTTTCCAGCCCCTGGAGACGAAGATCTGTCTCGTTTCAGCAGGTGTAAAATAAAACTCCTCAAACTTCTCCGGCTGCGGCCGATTGAGCACCTGTATGGGTCCGCCGATATACGTGTTGGGCCGGGAGAAGAGCTTTTGCACGCCAGGATGGGCGCTGTCAGCGGTTTTGAAGACCTTGAGAGCCTCGTTCTGCTGGTCCGCCGTGTAAATGCTTCTGATGTCCAGAATGGCGTATACCACCCCATCAAGCTCACCCACAAGAGCCACTTGCTGACCGATCTCCAGCATTGCTGCACGTTTCTGTTCGACTGCCAGCGTTATCGGAATGCTCCATACAAGCCCGCTGGACAACCGCATGGATTCCACGACGGATTGGTAGTCCTTTTCTTCCATAAAACCGGTGAGCGGGGAAAAGCCGCCTACAGCAATTAAATCGATATCTGAAATCGTCCACTTATTTACCGCAATAACGGGTAAAGTTGCAGCAAGCTGCAGCAGCTCCTCCCGTGCATTCCCCTCTACCAGCCGGTTAATCAATGTGCCGCCGTGTGCCTGTATAGTTTCACTCACTTGGTATGGCTCCCTTCATCCTGTTCTTTATTTGTGCAGTCCGCATTCAGTCTTCTCGTGGCCGGCCCAGCGGCCTGCACGGGGATCCTCACCCGGAAGCACCTGACGGGTGCACTTCTCGCAGCCAATGCTGGGATAATGCATGTCGTGGAGCGGATTGTAGATCACATCATTGGCACGGATATAATTCCAGACATCATCGCTGGTCCAGTCGGCGAGAGGATTAAACTTCACCAGACCGAACTTCACATCATACTCCACCTTCTTGGCGTTCGCCCGTGTAGGAGCCTGATCGCGGCGGATGCCGGTAATCCATGCTTCATACTTCCCGAGTATAGCAGTCAGAGGCTCTACCTTGCGCAGATTGCAGCACTCATTAGGGTTCGATTTCCACAGTTCCTCTCCGTATTGGGCCGCTTGAGCCTCCAGAGTAAGCTCTGTTCCTGCTCTGACGAATTGGAGGCCATAATGGGAAGCCAGCTTATCCCGAGTCTCATAGGTCTCCTTAAAGTGCAGATCCGTATCCAGGTAGAAGATATCCGTCTTGGGGCTGACCTTTTGGAGCATATCCACCAATACCACGTCCTCCGCACCAAAGCTGCATGCCAGGGTGATGTTGGGGAAGGTGTCTACCGCCCACTTCACGAGCTCCTCCGGAGTTTTATTCTCAAATTCCTCAGCGGCTTGGGCAATTAATGCTTCCTTCTCGAATAAGTTCATGGTTAGTATAACCTCCGAATCATTATTCCTACTAAATTCATGTGATTTATTAGGTTTTGCTATTATTTTAATAAGCTGCAGTCATAAAGTCAATCTTTTTTTCAGGTTGGTAAAAACTCAGTCGACAATGGTTTAATATATGTCAAAAGCCCAGTATAGGTTCGATTTTCCAATGCATTTTGCGGAAGCCTGTCCACAAATTGTTAGCAAATTCGACACTTTCATGTAAGCGCTTTTACCGTTATATTTATTCAGAGATTAATTTGGGAGGGGCCTTATGAGTTCAGTTGTAGTGGGTCATGCAGTGCAGCCAGGAATTTCTGGCCGGGAGAATTCTTATTTTGACGGGGGATTATTGCAGTACGTGGGGTTGAAGATCGTCGGTGCCCTTATTACTATTTTTACCTTTGGAATTTGCTACCCCTGGAGCTTCACAATGATTTACCGGTGGAAAATTGAGCATACCGTCATCAACGGGCGCAGAATGAAATTCCACGGTACCGCTATTGGCCTTTTCGGAAACTGGATCAAGTGGTTCCTGCTTTCCCTGATCACATTGGGTGTTTATAGCTTTTGGCTGTTCATTGCACTGGAAAAGTGGAAGGTCAAGAATACCTCTTTTGAATAAATGAAAAAATCCTCTGCCGGATTGGCGGAGGATTTTTTTGTGATATGGCCTATCCAAGCAAAAAAAGAAAAACCCCCGGTCCAAATAGACCGGAGATTTGCAATCCCTTGCGGGATTTGGATATTAACGCTTGGAGAACTGAGGAGCACGACGGGCTGCTTTCAAGCCGTACTTCTTCCGTTCCTTCATACGAGGGTCACGAGTCAGGAAGCCAGCGCGCTTCAGAGAACCACGGAGCTCCGGGTCAGCCTTCAGCAATGCGCGGGAGATGCCATGACGGATTGCTCCGGCTTGTCCGGACATGCCGCCGCCGTTAGCGATAACCAGCACATCATATCTGCCCAGAGTTTCAGTCAGGTTCAGAGGCTGCTTTACGATCAGCTTCAGTGTTTCCAGACCAAAATATTCGTTAATGTCGCGCTTATTGATTACGATTCGTCCTTCACCCGGAATCAAACGTACACGTGCTACCGAGTGCTTACGACGACCTGTTCCATAGTATTGTACAGTTGCCATGAAATGGTCCTCCCCTTATTATCCGCGAAGTTCCCAAACTTCGGGTTGTTGAGCTTGATGCGGATGCTCGGCACCAGCGTACACTTTAATTCTTGTCTTCAGAGAATCACCCAGACGGTTCTTCGGCAGCATGCCGTGAACAGCCAGCTCGATCATCCGGTCCGGCTTGTTCTTCAGCATTTCGCCTGCGGAAGTAGCCTTCAAACCACCCGGATAGTGGGAGTGACGGTAGTACATTTTTTGAGTGAGCTTCTTGCCGGTCAGTTCGATTTTGTCAGCGTTAATTACGATAACGAAATCGCCGCCGTCCACATGAGGGGTGAAATCCGGTTTATGTTTACCGCGAATGATACCGGCCACTTCACTGGCCAGACGGCCGAGGGTTTTGCCTTCGGCGTCTACGAGATACCATTTGCGTTCGGCTGCATTGCCTTTAGGCATATATGTCGTACGCATCTTGATCCTCCTAAGAGTTATTGCGCCAGTACATCTGGCATCATTAGCAATAATAATATATACGTATAAAAGCACACAATCAGCAAGCTGACTTGCGGCCATTATGCGGTAGTACGATACTGCAGGGTCGGTTGCTTCACAACTCGGGGCAAGTGGGGGTGCCAGTTGTGAAACACCAACAATTATGATACTACACTCTCTGCCAAATGGCAAGCATTAATCGTACTCGACTCGCCATAAAGTTAAACCGTGTGCTTCAGCCGTCGGACCCGCCAGACGCCGGTTTTTGGCTTCCAGAATTCTTTTCATGTCCTCAGGCCGACGTTTTCCTTGCCCGATTTGGATTAGCGTTCCCGCCATAATCCGGACCATATTGTAGAGAAATCCGTTTCCGGTTATTTCAAAATGGATCGAGCGCGCTAATTCGTCCCCCGGCAGCGGATCATGCAGGACAAGCAGATCGGCATCATAAATGGTTCTGACCCTTGAATCCTTATCGCATCTGACGGTGCAAAAGGAAGTAAAATCATGGGTTCCCTTTATATACGTCAGTGCTTCCTTCATTGCCGCGGTATCCAGCTTCCTATGATCATGAAAGCGGGTACGGGTATAAAACAAATCCGGAAATTTGGAATTTTGGATCACGTAACGGTATGTCTTCAATTTAGCGGACCGGCGGGCATGGAAGTCAAGGGGCATTTCCCGGGCCTCATAAACCACGATGTCGTTGGGAAGCCTTGTATTAAGAGCAATGCTCCACCGTTCGACGGGGATAGTCGACTCTGTATGGAAATGCGCCACTTGAGCCCTGGCATGCACACCGGCATCGGTACGTCCGGACCCGTGCAATTTGACGGTTTCTCCAGTCAACAGCCGGATTGCCGCCTCCAGGTGATCCTGAACGGTATTGCCGCCGGGCTGTGTCTGGAAGCCGTAATAGCCGGTTCCGTCGTAGCCGATTACCAAGGCAATGTTCCTCACATGTACCTCCACAAGCCATAACATCCCCACAAAGGCATTTCATCCATTCCTGGCGCCGTACTCTTGCGGGGACCGGCAATTACAAAAGGCGTGAATGCAAAAAGGGCTTCATCAGAATCTACGATTCCGTCCACCCTCTTCCCATTGTCTTACGCCCGGTCAACCAATTCAAGATATACCATAGGAGCAGCGTCGCCGCGACGGGGACCCAGCTTCATGATACGGGTATATCCGCCTTGACGTTCGGAATAGCGGGTTGCCAATTCCGTGAACAGCTTTTGGATCGCATCTTGATCTTCAGTCGCTTTCTCTCTGCGAACAAATGCTGCGACCTGACGACGAGCGTGCAGATCTCCGCGCTTGGCAAGAGTGATCAGCTTTTCGGCGATGGAACGAACTTCCTTCGCTTTAGCTTCAGTTGTTTCGATGCGTTCATGTATGAACAAGTCAGTGACCAGATCGCGGAAAAGAGCTTTTCTCGCGCTGGAGTCACGACCCAACTTTTGGTATGCCACTATTGTTCCCTCCTTAAAATCCTTTTGCTGGCTTTGAGTTACCCCAAAGCGCTTCGTGGCAGGCCGAAGGTCAAGCAGGTCTTAATCTTCTGTACGAAGTCCCAGTCCCAACTCTTCCAGCTTCTCCTGCACTTCCTCCAAAGACTTGCGGCCCAGGTTGCGGACC
>NZ_JBJURJ010000029.1:11047-11501 GCF_046098205.1 Paenibacillus mesotrionivorans
GGGGGTATCCTCCCGCTTGTTCTTATCCGCAGATACGTATCCCCGGCCTCTATTCGCATGAATGCGCATATGCAGGCGGGCATCGGTTGACAGCGTAGCAATGAGAAGGTCCGGGTTCAGGATTTCCACGTCGCTGTCCGTACGGATATCGCCGGCAAAAACCTGACCTTCCCCTTCTGCATCGATCTCGAGAACTTTTTCTTCGTCGGAATGAATCTTTAACGATAGACCCTTCAGGTTCAGGATAATCTCTGTTACGTCTTCAACAACTCCGGGAATCGTGGAGAACTCATGCAGCACGCCGTCGATATGAACGGAAGTGACAGCAGCCCCCGGCAAGGAGGACAGAAGAATCCGGCGCAGAGAGTTACCGAGCGTCGTGCCGTATCCGCGCTCAAGCGGTTCGACCACGAATTTACCATACGTGCCGTCATCGTGGATCGTTACGGTCTCT
>NZ_JBJURJ010000029.1:11552-29536 GCF_046098205.1 Paenibacillus mesotrionivorans
TTCCGTCTGGATACGATTATGCACCATAAATCAAGTAGTATGCCTATCCCTTCCAAACATTATTCACATGTTTGAAAGTTTTATACCACTGTACCAGCTTGATTATACGCGGCGACGTTTAGGCGGGCGGCAACCGTTATGGGGAATCGGGGTTACGTCCTTGATCAGGTTAACTTCAAGACCTGCAGCCTGCAAAGAGCGGATAGCTGCTTCGCGGCCTGCACCAGGACCCTTAACCATAACTTCAACTGCTTTCATACCATGCTCCATTGCGCTCTTCGCAGCGGACTCAGCTGCCATTTGAGCGGCAAACGGAGTGCTCTTACGAGAGCCTTTGAAGCCCAGGTTACCGGCAGATGCCCAGGAAATTGCGTTTCCGTGGGGATCGGTGATGGTAACAATGGTGTTGTTGAAGGTGGAGCGGATATGGGCAACACCGGACTCGATGTTTTTCCGGTCGCGGCGTTTGGTACGAACGACTTTGGATTTAGGCTTTGCCATTGCGGGTTATCCCTCCTTCTTACTTCTTCTTGTTCGCTACAGTACGGCGAGGACCCTTGCGCGTACGAGCGTTTGTTTTGGTACGTTGACCACGAACAGGCAGGCCGCGACGGTGACGAACACCGCGGTAGCAGCCAATTTCGATCAAACGCTTAATGCTGAGGGAAACCTCACGGCGCAGATCGCCTTCCACCTTGATGTTGTGGTCGATGTATTCGCGGAGTTTGCTGACTTCATCTTCAGTCAGATCGCGGATACGGGTGTCCGGGCTAATACCGGTAGCAGCAATAATCTTTTGGGAAGTGGCTTTGCCAATTCCGAAAATGTACGTCAGTCCAATTTCCACGCGCTTGTCGCGCGGCAAGTCTACACCAGATATACGGGCCATGTTAGAGACACAACCTCCTTTTTATCCTTGTTTTTGCTTGTGCTTCGGATTTTCGCAGATCACCATGACATTGCCTTTACGCTTGATGACCTTGCATTTTTCGCAGATCGGCTTCACCGACGGTCTAACTTTCATGGTAAACCCTCCTAAGAGTTTTGCGTAAGCAAAACTTACTTCGTAAGCATACACGAAGTTTCGTCCAAGACGAAACTTACTTCAATGTTCCAGCCATTTATTTGTAACGGTACGTAATCCGGCCTCTGGTCAGGTCATAGGGGGACAGTTCCACTGTCACCTTGTCGCCCGGCAGGATTCGGATAAAGTGCATCCGGATTTTGCCGGACACATGGGCCAATATCTTATGACCGTTTTCCAACTCTACTTTAAACATCGCATTGGGAAGCGGCTCGATGACCGTTCCTTCCACTTCAATAACATCTTCTTTGGCCACGGGTGATTCTCCTTTCGCTTCGAGCTTCCGTCTTGGTTAGGAAGGGAGGTACTTGGCCAGCGCATGACGCAGCTTGCCGTTGGTTACCCGTCCCGTTTCCATTAAACTGTTGACGACAATGTCGCTGGTTTCATTCTGCAGCTCCAGGTGAAGCAGGTTTTTCTTCTTCGGGTGATCGAACTTGCGGGTCCGACCATCTGCAATCAGCACGCTCCGCTGGTCGACGAGACCAACAATGACAGCAAAGTCGCCGCTGTCCCGTCCTCGCAGAATTTTGACAATTTGGCCGAGTTGGGGAACTTTTGCGATTTCCACGATTCTCACCTACAACATAGTAAGGATTTCGTAGCCATCCGCCGTAACCGCAACCGTATGTTCAAAGTGCGCGCATAACGCTCCATCTACCGTCACGACCGTCCAATTATCCTCCAGGGTGCGAACGAAGCGTTCGCCTGCATTGACCATCGGCTCGATGGCCAACACCATGCCTGCTTTGAGACGCGGCCCCCTGTCCGGACTGCCGTAATTGGGAATCTGGGGTTCTTCGTGCAGCTTCCGGCCGATTCCGTGTCCGACATACTCCCGTACCACGGAAAACCCTTCACCTTCGATACATTTCTGTATTGCATGTGAAACCGTATAAAGACGAACATCCGGTTTGATCAGTTCCAGTCCTTGATACAAGGACTTTTCCGTAACCTCCAGAAGCTTTTGGGCCTCCGCTGAAATATCCCCAACGGGATAAGTCCAAGCCGAATCGCCGTGATAGCCTTTATATTCCGCCCCTATATCCAAGCTGATAATGTCGCCTTCGTTTAAGACCCGGTCACCGGGAATCCCATGTACCAGCTCTTCGTTGACCGAAGCACAGATGCTGCCGGGAAAACCGCCATAGCCTTTGAAGGATGGTATTGCATCCCTGCTGCGAATGTACTCTTCTGCGATCTGATCCAACTGTTTGGTCGTTACGCCCGGGCGGATCGCCTTGGCCAGCACTTGATGCGTTTCGGCAACAATGCGCCCGGCTTCCCGCATGATGAGCAATTCGCTCTCGGACTTGCAGATGATCATTCGCCAAGACCTCGCAGTATGGAGCTGATTTCCGCGGTAACCAGTTGGATGTCCTGTTCACCGTTAACTTCTTTCAGGACCCCTTTGTTCCGGTAGTAATCCAGAAGCGGTGCGGTTTTGCTCGAGTATTCGTCAAGCCTGGTACCGACTTTTTCCTCTGTATCATCGGAGCGCTGGTAGAGCTCACCGGAGCACTTGTCGCAAACACCTTCGTGTTGCGGCGGGTTGAACATGACATGATAGGTTGCTCCACAGGATTTGCAGATGCGCCGTCCGGTCAGACGGGCCAACAGCAGGCTGCGGTCTACCACCAGATTGAAAACCACATCGATTTTCTTCTCCAGCTCAGTCATCATCCCATCAAGGCTCTCAGCTTGCTGAAGAGTCCGGGGAAAGCCATCAAGCAGAAAGCCGGCATTGCAGTCCGGTTGGGCCAAGCGTTCACGCACAATTCCGTTTGTGATCTCATCCGGTACCAACAGTCCCTTATCCACATAGCCTTTTGCTTCCACACCCATCGGTGTGCCTTGACTCATCGCTGCCCGAAACGCATCCCCTGTCGAAATATGCGGAATGTGAAATTCATTAACGATGTACTCAGCTTGGGTCCCTTTACCGGCTCCGGGAGGACCCATAAACAGAATGTTCATGCCTCGCTTACCTCCCCCGAAGGAGATCGACAAAAACCAGTCGCTGATTTTCGCCGATCCTTTATATCTTCCCGTCTGTTACTTGTTGATGAAGCCCTTGTAGTGGCGTTTGATCAGCTGGCTTTCAATCTGCTTCATGGTATCGAGACCAACGCCGACCACGATAAGCAGCGATGTACCGCCGATCCGAACGGAGTTCGGCAGATCCGCCAGGTTGGACAACACTACGGGAAGCAAGGAGATGAGCGACAGGAAAATCGCACCGGACAATGTGATGCGGGTCATAACGCGGGTCAGGTAAGTGGCCGTTGTTTTGCCCGGACGCACGCCAGGGATATATCCGCCATTCTTCTTCATATTGTCAGCCATTTGCACCGGGTTAAACTGCACAAAAGTGTAGAAGAACGTAAACCCGATGATCATGAGAACAAACAAAACCATACCAAGCGGACGCTGGTAGGTGAAGTGTTGCATAATCCAGTCGGCTACTGCATTACCTCTCCAAAATTGAGCAATGGTGGAGGGGAAATACAGAAGGGAGGAGGCGAAGATGACCGGGATAACTCCCGCGGCATTCACCTTCAGGGGAAGGTGGGTCGATTGACCGCCGTACATCTTGCGTCCGACTACCCGTTTGGCATACTGAACCGGAATTTTGCGAACGCCCTGTTGAACAAAGATAACGCCTACCACAATCACCAGGATGGCAACCAGAAGCAGGATCAGCTTGATGATGTTGAAGAACAAGGCATCACCGGCATCTTTGAACATCTTCAGGTAAATCTGCTGTGCATTGGATGGGAACGATGCGACAATCCCCGCAAAGATGATGATGGAGATACCGTTGCCGATTCCATTCTCCGTGATTTGTTCCCCTAACCACATCAGGAAAGCCGTACCCGCAGTCAACACAATCGCAATCATCAGATAGGTTGTGAAGCTCGGATCAATCACAAGACCGCTGAAATAGTTGTTGAAACCGATGGACATACCAAAGGCTTGAATCATCCCTAAAACAACGGTTCCGTACCTTGTAATTTGAGTGGACTTCTTCCGGCCAGCTTCGCCTTCCTTGGCCCATTGAGCCAGGATCGGCACCACGTCCATAGACAAGAGCTGCACGATGATCGAAGCTGTAATGTAAGGCATGATCCCCATTGCGAAAATAGAGAACTGGAAGAGCGCGCCACCCGAGAAGATGTTCATCATCCCGAAAATATCGGCATTCTGCTGGTCTGTGGCCGACAGAACGTCAGTATTGATATTGGGCACCGGAATAAAAGCGCCAATACGGTAGACGATCAAAACGGCCAGAGTGAATAAAATCCGTCTACGGAGGTCGTCTACTTTCATGATGTTGGAAATGGTTTTAAACATCAAATCACCTCGGATGTACCGCCGGCAGCCGTGATCTTCTCTACCGCAGATTGGGAGAACTTATTCGCTTTTACTGTCAAGCTAACAGTCAGCTCACCGTTGCCCAGGATCTTAATGCCATCCTTTTGGTTTTTCACAACGCCGGTTTCCTTAAGGGATTCCGGAGTCACCACGGTACCTGCTGCGAACCGGTTCAGATCCTCCAAGTTCACAATTGCGTATTCCACGCGATTGAAGTTTTTGAATCCACGCTTAGGCAAACGACGGAACAACGGGTTTTGACCGCCCTCAAATCCAGGACGAACGCCGCCGCCGGACCGAGCCCACTGACCTTTAGAACCGCGGGTTGCGGTTTTGCCCATGCCGCTACCGATACCGCGACCAACACGTTTTTTCGGATGTTTGGACCCAGGAGCAGGAGAAAGTTCATGTAACTTCATCGTTTGTGCACCTCCTATTCATTTATCTTTTATCTGTAAATCATTACGTACATCAAGTTATGCGTCAACTTCCACAACTTCAACCAGATGGCTGACCTTGGCAATCATGCCGCGGATTGCAGCGTTGTCCTGGTGAATAGCGGAAGAGTTTGTCTTGCGCAAGCCCAGAGTGCGAACGGTAACCCGTTGGTTTTCCGGACGGCCAATCAGGCTCTTCTTCAGGGTTACTTGCAGTTGCTTTGCCATGGTTATTCCTCCTTAACCTAACAGCTCAGCTACAGTTTTGCCACGGAGTTTTGCAACATCCTCGGCTTTCTTAAGGCGTTGAAGGCCTTCGATTGTAGCGTTGACCATATTGATGGAGTTGGAAGAACCCAGGGATTTGGTGAGGATATCGCCAACGCCCGCCAATTCCAGTACTGCACGAACCGGACCGCCTGCAATCACACCGGTACCTTCGCTGGCCGGCTTCAGGAGCACACGTCCTGCGCCGAACTTACCGATAACCAGGTGAGGAATCGTTGTTTTAACCAGAGGAACGTAAACCAGGTTCTTCTTGGCGTCATCAATGCCTTTTTTGATGGCATCGCCAACTTCAGATGCTTTGCCGATACCAGCTCCGACCCAGCCGTTGCCGTCGCCGACAACAACCAGCGCACTGAAGCTGAAACGGCGTCCGCCCTTAACAACCTTGGCAACACGGTTGATGTGGACCGTTTTATCTTTCAGTTCTAACGTATTAGGATCTACGCGCAAGTTACTAACCTCCTTTTATTAAAAATCAAGACCAGCTTCACGAGCTGCATCGGCCAACGCTTGAACACGTCCGTGGTACAGGTAACCGCTGCGGTCGAATACGACCTTCTCGACACCCTTTTCCTTGGCACGTTGTGCGATCAAAGCTCCGATTTGCTTGGCTGCTTCAATGTTGCCGCCGTTTGCGATACCGGATTCCTTCTCTACAGTAGAGGCGGATACCAGGGTTACACCCTTTGCATCGTCAATGACTTGAGCATAAATATGCTTGGCGGAACGGAATATGTTGAGGCGGGGACGCTCAGTTGTGCCTTCAATCTTCTTGCGCACACGCAGGTGGCGCTTCAGACGGGCTTGGTTTTTATCGCCTTTGGTAATCATCCTTATGGTTCACTCCCTTCAGCTTGCTTGCAAGAAAACTGCTAAACCGGGCTTATGCCGCGGCATTATTTTTTCTTACCGGCTTTGCCTTCCTTACGCAGGATGCGTTCGCCTTCGTACTTGATACCTTTGCCTTTGTAAGGCTCAGGCAGACGGACTTCACGGATCTTGGCTGCAGTTGCGCCAACCAGTTCCTTGTCAATGCCCTTAACGGTAATCTTGTTTTGGGCAGGAACGTCGAACTCGATGCCGTTTTCCGGAGTAATTTCGACAGGGTGGGAATAGCCTACGTTCAGCACCAGCTTGTTGCCGGTCTTGTTGGCACGGTAACCGACGCCAACCAGTTCCAGGTTCTTGCTGTAGCCTTCCGTAACGCCGGATACCATGTTGGCAACCACGCTGCGGGTAGTACCGTGCAGGGAGCGGTGAAGCTTGTTGTCGCTGGGACGCTCCACTGTAATTTCACTTGCTTCTACATTTATTTTCATATCCTTATGGACTTGACGGGACAGGGTACCTTTAGGACCGTTAACGGTAATCAGGGTATTGTCCAAAGTAACCGTAACTCCATTGGGGATAACGATTGGTTTGCGACCAATACGAGACATGGTGACACCTCCATTCTTGTTCGTGCTTAATTACCAAACGTAGCAGATTACTTCGCCGCCGGCTTTGGACTGACGAGCATCCTTGTCAGTCATGATGCCTTTGGATGTAGAGATAATCGCGATACCAAGACCGCCCAGAACGCGCGGGATTTCAGTGCTCTTGGTATAAACGCGAAGACCCGGTTTGCTGATTCGCTTCAGGCCGGAGATAACACGCTCGTTGTTGGGGCCGTATTTCAGGAAAACACGGATAATCCCCTGCTTGTTATCTTCGATATATTCAGCGTCACGGATGAAACCTTCTTTCTTCAAAATCTCGGCGATTTCCTTCTTGATGGTGGAAGCCGGGATCTCAACGGTTTCGTGACGGACAGTGTTGGCGTTGCGGATACGGGTAAGCATATCAGCAATAGGATCGGACATAACCATGTGTTTGCGAACCTCCTTCCCAATAGTGGGGTAATTACCAGCTAGCCTTCTTCACGCCAGGAATCTGGCCTTTGTATGCTAATTCGCGGAAACAAATCCGGCAAATCTTGAACTTGCGCAGTACGGAATGGGGACGGCCGCAGCGCTCGCAGCGGGTATAGGCTTGAACCTTGAATTTCGGTGCACGCTGCTGCTTAATCTTCATCGAAGTTTTTGCCATTCTTTTTCCACCTCCGGCAGCCTCGGGGCCGTTACTTCACAAACGGCATACCCAGCTGGGTTAATAATTCACGTGCTTCTTCGTCAGACTTTGCAGTGGTTACAACAACAATGTCCATACCACGGATTTTATCGACTTTATCATACTCGATTTCAGGGAAAATCAATTGGTCCTTGAGGCCAAGGGTGTAGTTGCCGCGGCCGTCAAAGGCTTTGTTGCTTACGCCACGGAAGTCGCGTACGCGGGGCAGGGCTACATTGAACAGTTTGTCCATGAAGTGGTACATGCGCTCGCCACGCAGAGTTACCTTGGCACCGATAGGCATACCTTCGCGGAGCTTGAAGCCTGCGATGGATTTCTTAGCCCGGGTGACAACCGGTTTTTGACCGGCGATGCGCTGCAATTCATCCACAGCCACGTCCAAGATCTTAGAGTTGCCAACTGCTTCGCCTACGCCCATGTTGATAACAATCTTCTCAACTTTCGGGACTTGCATAACAGTGGTATAGTTGAACTTCTGCATCAGAGCAGGAGTGATTTCATTCAGATAACGATCCTTCATTCTTGCAGTCATGCTTTATGGACCTCCTTTCCGGCCGTTTTATTTGTCGATAACTTCTCCGGATTTCTTGGCTACGCGAACCTTTTGTCCGTTTTCCAGGACCTTGTATCCTACGCGGGTAGGCTTGTTGGTTTTCGGATCCACCAGCATCACGTTAGACACGTGAATCGGAGCTTCTTGATCCAGAATTCCGCCTTGAGGATTTTGCTGAGTAGGCTTGGAGTGCTTCTTCACCATGTTAACCCCTTCAACCAGTACGCGGTTTTCCCGGGGATAAGCAGCGATGATGCGGCCTTTTTTGCCTTTATCTTTACCTGTGATGACGATGACTGTATCATCCTTCTTCACATGCAGCTTATTGTTGTGGGATTCTTTGATTTTCTTCAGTCTTGGCATTGATTTACACCTCCTGGTGGGTGGAATGATGCGTGTCGATTAGATAACTTCCGGTGCCAAGGATACAATCTTCATGAAGTCCTTGTCCCGAAGTTCACGGGCAACTGGGCCAAAGATACGAGTGCCGCGGGGGCTCTTGTCATCCTTAACGATTACAGCTGCATTCTCGTCGAACGTGATATAGGAACCGTCCTTACGGCGGGTAGATCTTTTGGTGCGGACGATAACTGCCTTAACCACATCACCCTTTTTGACAACGCCACCGGGTGTTGCTTCTTTGACGGAGCAGATGATGAGATCGCCGATATGTCCAACGCGGCGGCCTGTTCCTCCCAGCACGCGGATGCACATCAGCTGCTTGGCTCCGGAATTATCGGCCACTTTCAAACGTGTAAATGGTTGAATCATTCGTGTCTCCTCCTTTCGGATTTATGTTTCTGGCTTAGATGATAACGGCCTTCTCGACGATTTCTACCAGTCTCCAGTTCTTGTCCTTGGAGAGCGGGCGAGTTTCCATGATCTTGACAGTGTCACCGATCTTGGCTTCGTTGTTTTCGTCATGAGCCTTGAATTTTTTGGTGTACTTGATGCGCTTGTGGTACAGGTCATGCTTTTTATAAGTTTCGACCGCTACAACGATCGTTTTTTCCATCTTGTCGCTTACGACCTTACCGATCTGTACTTTGCGTTCATTACGCTCTGCCATGCCCTATTTCCTCCTTTCTTCTCCCGGATAAATTAGCTGATGATCCCCAGTTCTCTTTCACGCAAAACAGTTTTTGCACGGGCGATGTCTTTGCGCACTTTCTGAATCTGAGACGGGTTATCCAGTTGGCCGGTAGCCAGTTGAAAACGGAGGTTAAAGAGCTCCTCTTTGAAGCCGGAGACCTTTTGTTCAAGCTCTGCAGTGGTTAAGTTGCGAAATTCATTAGCTTTCATTTGCTTCACCACCCAATTCTTCGCGTTTCACAAACTTCGTTTTGATAGGCAGCTTGTGAGCGGCAAGGCGCATAGCTTCACGAGCGATTTCTTCGCTAACACCCGCCAATTCAAACAGGATCTTACCAGGTTTAACGACGCATACCCATTTTTCTACGTTACCTTTACCAGAACCCATCCGAACTTCCAGAGGCTTTTGGGTAACCGGCTTGGAAGGGAAGATCTTAATCCATACCTTACCGCCCCGCTTGATGTAACGAGTCATGGCAATACGGGCAGCTTCGATTTGACGGTTGGTTACCCATGCCGGCTCAAGAGCCTGCAGACCGTATTCGCCGAATGCAACTTCAGTGCCGCCTTTAGCACGGCCCTTCATGGAACCGCGGTGTTCCTTGCGGTGTTTGACGCGCTTAGGTACTAACATGATTAGTTTCCTCCTTCCTGAACAGCCTTCTTCTTGGCAACAGGAAGAACTTCACCGCGGTAGATCCAGACTTTAACGCCGATCCGTCCGTAAGTGGTGTGTGCTTCTGCTGTGCCGTAGTCGATGTCCGCACGCAGTGTATGAAGCGGTACTGTACCTTCGCTGTAACCTTCGGAACGAGCAATTTCAGCTCCGCCCAGACGGCCGCTAACTCCGGTCTTGATTCCCTTAGCGCCAGCACGCATAGTGCGTTGGATGGCTTGCTTCATAGCGCGACGGAAGGATACACGACGTTCCAGCTGTTGCGCGATGCTTTCAGCTACCAGAATGGCATCCAGTTCAGGGTTCTTGATTTCGGAGATGTTGATGTGTACTTTCTTGCCGGACAGCTTGGAAATATGTTGACGGATGGCTTCCACTTCTGCGCCGCCCTTGCCGATTACCATGCCAGGCTTAGCAGTATGGATTGTCACGTTCACACGATTGGCAGCCCGTTCGATTTCGATATGAGAAACGGCGGAATCCTTCAGCTTTTGCTTCAGGTACTCACGGATCTTCACGTCTTCCATGAGCAGAGTGCCGAATTCCTTGCCTGCGTACCATTTGGACTCCCAATCACGGATAATGCCAACCCGAAGTCCTACCGGATTTACTTTCTGACCCATTCGTTATCCCTCCTTATTTCTCAGATACCACGATGGTAATGTGGCTGGTGCGTTTATGGATGCTGCTAGCACGTCCTTGTGCGCGGGGACGGAAGCGTTTCAAAGTCGGACCTTGGTTCGCGAATGCTTGGCTGATAACCAGCTTGTTCGGGTCCAGGGAGAAATTATTCTCCGCATTGGCAATCGCGGAATTCAGAAGCTTCTCCACCACCGGAGAAGACGATTTCGGTGTATGCCGCAGAATCGCAATAGCGTCGCCCACTTGCTTGCCGCGGATCAGATCCAGAACCAGCTGCACTTTACGGGGAGCCAGACGAACATGTCTTGCATGTGCGGTTGCTTGTTGCATGTCAGTACCTCCTCTCAAAACTCTTCGGTAAACTTATCTCTCAGGCCGCCAGAGCGGCGGCACAAAGCCGATTAACGCTTGCCGGTTTTCTTGTCGTCGTCGCCGTGTCCTTTGTAAGTACGGGTCGGAGCAAATTCGCCAAGCTTATGTCCTACCATATCTTCCGTAACATACACCGGCACATGCTTTCTTCCGTCGTACACTGCGAAAGTGTGGCCGATAAATTGCGGGAAAATCGTCGAACGGCGCGACCAGGTCTTGATAACCACCTTCTTGCTGGATTCATTCAGAACCTCAACCTTTTTCAGCAGGTAGCCGTCAATAAAAGGCCCTTTTTTCAAACTGCGTCCCATTGTTTATCCTCCCTTCTCAAACTGTTCCCCCAAAAGTGACGCCAAGCTCTGAAGCCAAGTTCGAATACTTTTGGAGGAGCTCCCGTATAATTATGCGCCAGGCAATTACTTGCGGCGGCGGACAATGTACTTGTCGGATGCGTTCTTCTTCTTGCGAGTCTTGTAGCCCAAAGTCGGCTTGCCCCAAGGAGACATAGGAGACTTGCGGCCGATCGGAGCGCGACCTTCACCACCACCGTGCGGGTGATCGTTCGGGTTCATTACAACACCGCGGACTTCAGGACGCTTGCCCAAATGACGGGAACGACCGGCTTTACCGATGCTGATCAGCTCGTGGTCTTCATTACCTACGGAACCGATGGTTGCGCGGCAGTTCTTCAGGAACTTGCGAACTTCGCCGGAAGCCAGACGAACGGTTACGTACTTTTCTTCCTTACCGAGAAGCTGGGCTTCAACACCTGCTGCGCGAACCAGCTGGCCGCCTTTGCCGGGCTTCATTTCGATATTGTGGATAACTGTACCGACCGGAATGTTTTCCATCGGAAGAGCGTTGCCCACCTTGATGTCGGATTCAGGACCGGAGAAGATTTGATCTCCAACCTTCAAACCCTTGGGAGCCAGGATATAGCGCTTCTCACCATCCACATAGTGGATCAGGGCGATGTTAGCGGAACGGTTCGGATCATACTCGATTGTAGCAACTTTGCCGGGTATGCCATCCTTGTTCCGTTTGAAGTCGATAATCCGGTACTTTTGCTTATGTCCACCGCCATGGTGACGGACAGTGATTTTACCTTGGTTATTACGGCCTGCCTTTTTGGACAGGGGAGCAAGCAACGATTTCTCCGGTTTGGATGCCGTGATTTCCTCAAAAGTGGACACGGACATCGCACGACGTGCAGGAGACGTTGGCTTATACGTTTTGATAGGCACTTGGATTTCCCTCCTTACTTACAGGATTGTCTTTATACGGATTCAAAGAACTCCAGTTCTTTGCTTTCAGGGCTCAGTTGAACTACGGCTTTCTTCCATTCGGAAGTATAGCCGGAGTACTTGCCATAGCGCTTCGGCTTGGCAGGCATGCGAAGAGTGTTCACTTTGGACACCTTCACCTTGAAGATTGCTTCCACAGCCTTCTTGATTTCGGTTTTGTTCGCGCGGAGATCCACTTCGAACACATACCGCTTGGAAGCCATCATATCAGTGGTGCGCTCGGTAATGACCGGGCGTTTAATCACGTCATATACGCTTTTCATTACGCGAACACCTCCTCAACCTTGGAAACAGCTTCCTTGGTGATAATCAGCTTGTCATATACCAGAACGTCCAGAACGTTCAGACCTTCGGCAGACAGGAACTTCACGCCAGGGATGTTACGTGTGGACAAAGCCACATTCTCATCAAAAGCGGTAGTTACGACCAAAGCCTTGCGGTCTACATTCAGGTTCTTCAGAATAGCCGCAAATTCCTTGGTTTTCGGTTGTGCCAGGCTCAGTTGATCCAGCACGATGATGTCGTTGTCCAAAACCTTGGAGGACAAGGCGGATTTGATCGCCAGACGACGTACTTTCTTAGGCAGCTTGTAGCCGTAGCTCCGGGGAGTCGGGCCAAACACAATGCCGCCGCCTTTCCATTGAGGGGAGCGGATGGAGCCTTGACGGGCACGGCCGGTTCCTTTTTGCTTCCAAGGTTTGCGACCACCGCCGCGAACTTCCGCACGGGTCTTCACTTTATGAGTGCCTTGACGCAGGGATGCTTGCTGCATCACAACTGCTTCATGAAGCACATGGGTATTAGGTTCAATTCCAAAAACGGTTTCGCTCAGTTCAACTTCTCCAACCTGAGCTCCGCTAATGTTATACACAGCCACTTTAGGCATCTGATTTCCTCCTTTCTGCCGATCTTAATTCTTTACAGTGGATTTTACGGTTACATATCCTTTGTTGGGTCCCGGTACGGAGCCTTTGATGAGCAGCACGTTGCGCTCAACATCAACACGGATGATTTGCAGCTTTTGGATGGTGATGGTTTCGTGACCCATGTGGCCCGGCAGGTGCTTGCCCTTCGGTACACGGTTAGCAGTACGGATAATGGCGTTAGAGCCATGTCCGCGATGGTAGCCGGAGCCGTGAGACATCGGACCTGTGGATTGTCCCCAACGCTTAATTGTGCCTTGGAAACCCTTGCCCTTGGAAATGCCGGTTACGTCAACATATTCGCCTTCAGCGAAGATGTCAGCCTTGATCTCTTGGCCTACTTCGTAAGCCGCCAGGTCAACACCGCGAATTTCCTTCATGTAGCGCTTAGGTGTTGCACCAGCCTTGGCAGCATGGCCTTGTTCTGGCTTGTTCGGATTTTTCTTATCCGCATAACCCAGCTGGATGGCTTCATAACCGTCATTGTCTTGATCCTTCTTCTGCAGAACAACGCAGGAACCGATCTCGACAACGGTAACAGCATGTACCAATCCTTCCGGAGTAAATACTTGAGTCATGCCCAGCTTTTTCCCTAAGATACCTTTCATGTTGACACCTCTTTTCTTTCATTCGTAAGTTGTTTCTTCTATATAGAAGAAACTCATGTATTAGAGCTTGATTTCGATGTCCACACCGGACGGCAGATCCAGACGCATCAGTGCGTCAACGGTTTGCGGCGTCGGGTTCACGATATCGATCAAGCGCTTGTGTGTGCGCATCTCGAATTGCTCGCGAGAATCCTTGTACTTGTGAACCGCACGAAGAATGGTCACAATTTGCTTCTCTGTCGGAAGCGGAATCGGTCCGGAAACACCTGCACCGGAACGCTTGGCTGTTTCCACAATCTTCTCAGCGGATTGATCCAGGATTCTGTGATCGTACGCCTTCAAACGAATACGAATCTTTTGCTTTGCCATATAAGTCCCTCCTTCTATCGCCCAATTTAGTATCGGACATACTCCGCGAAAATCCCCTGAACACCTACTCCATGGCAAAGGAGCCGGGTGTATCAGCAACCTCCCGCATCATCGCAACGTCAGACCAACGTTCACTATTATATAAAAATCCGTAGACAAAAGCAAGGAATTTTTAAAACTAATTTTAAAAAGCCCTCACCGCGTCAGCGGATGAGGGCTTTTCGCTAAACCGTCCAATTGCTTGGACGTTATTTATTACTTGGAGATGGTAGCAACAGCGCCGGCGCCTACAGTACGGCCGCCTTCACGGATGGTGAACTTGGTGCCTTCTTCGATAGCGATAGGGGCAATCAGTTCAACAGCAACAGTGATGTTGTCGCCAGGCATAACCATTTCAGTGCCTTCCGGCAGAGTGATAACGCCAGTTACGTCAGTTGTCCGGAAGTAGAACTGCGGACGGTAACCAGTGAAGAAAGGCTTATGACGGCCACCTTCTTCTTTGGTCAGAACGTAGATTTGAGCGTTGAAGTTAGTGTGGGGTTTAACGGAACCCGGCTTAGCCAGGATTTGGCCGCGCTCGATTTCCTTACGGTCAACACCACGCAGCAAGGCGCCGATGTTGTCGCCGGCTTGAGCTTGATCCAACAGCTTACGGAACATTTCTACGCCGGTTACTACGCACTTCTTGCTTTCTTCGTTCAGGCCGATGATTTCGATTTCGTCGCCAACCTTAACCAGACCACGTTCTACACGGCCGGTAGCAACAGTTCCGCGGCCAGTGATGGTGAACACGTCCTCGACAGGCATAAGGAAAGGCTTGTCGGTTTCGCGAACCGGAGTCGGGATGTAGGTATCAACTTGTTCGAACAGCTCGATGATCTTTTGAGCCCATTCGCCATTCGGATCTTCCAGAGCAGGACGAGCAGCGCCACGGATGATCGGAGTGTCATCGCCCGGGAATTCATACTCATTCAGAAGGTCACGAACTTCCATTTCAACCAGCTCAAGCAATTCTTCGTCTTCAACCATGTCGCATTTGTTCAAGAACACGACGATGTAGTTAACGCCTACTTGGCGGGACAGAAGGATGTGCTCGCGAGTTTGCGGCATCGGGCCGTCAGCTGCGGATACAACCAGGATAGCGCCGTCCATTTGAGCTGCACCAGTGATCATGTTCTTAACATAGTCAGCATGTCCAGGGCAGTCAACGTGAGCATAGTGACGGTTCGGAGTTTCATATTCAACGTGGGCGGTGGAGATGGTGATACCGCGCTCGCGCTCTTCAGGAGCCTTGTCGATTTGGTCGAATGCTATAGCAGCACCACCGTATTTCTTAGAAAGAACGGTTGTGATGGCAGCAGTCAGAGTGGTTTTACCATGGTCAACGTGACCGATAGTACCGATATTAACGTGGGGTTTATTACGTTCGAATTTTGCCTTACCCATTTGTTGTTCTCCTCCTTAAAATTTAAAATTAAGTTGCTTATGCGCCTTTGTTCTTCGCGATGATTTCTTCGCTGATCGACTTCGGCACTTCTTCATAGTGAGAAATTTCCATGGAGTATACGCCACGGCCTTGGGTACGGGAGCGCAGAGTTGTGGAGTAACCAAACATCTCGGACAGCGGCACCTTGGCACGGATGATTTGTGCACCTGCACGGGCATCCATACCCTCGATGCGGCCACGACGGGAGTTCAAGTCGCCCATAACGTCGCCCATGTATTCTTCCGGCACGGTAACTTCTACCTTCATGATCGGCTCCAGAAGAACCGGGTTACACTTGTCCTTAGCGGCTTTCAGAGCCATGGAGCCGGCAATCTTAAAGGCCATTTCGTTGGAGTCAACATCATGGTAGGAACCGTCGAAGATGGTAGCCTTGATGTCTACCAGCGGGAAGCCTGCCAATACGCCGTTCTTCATGGATTCTTCAATACCTGCTTGTACAGGACCGATGTACTCTCTCGGCACTACGCCACCGACAACCTTGTTCTCGAAGACAAAGCCGGAGCCTGCTTCAAGCGGTTGGAATTCGATCCAGCAGTGGCCATATTGTCCACGGCCGCCGGATTGGCGAACGAACTTGCCTTCCACCTTGGCGGTAGCACGGAAAGTTTCGCGGTAGGCAACTTGGGGCTTGCCCACGTTGGTTTCTACTCTGAATTCGCGAAGCATACGGTCAACGATGATTTCAAGGTGGAGCTCGCCCATACCTTGGATGATCGTTTGATTCGTTTCTTCATCGGTGTAATAACGGAAGGTCGGATCTTCCTCAGCCAGCTTGGACAGGGCAACGCCCATCTTGTCTTGGTCGGCTTTGGTTTTCGGCTCTACCGCGATGGAGATAACCGGATCCGGGAAGTTCATGGACTCCAGAATAACCGGGTGTTTCTCGTCGGACAGGGTGTCACCGGTGATGGTGTCCTTCAGACCAACAGCAGCTGCAATATCACCTGCATATACGATGCTGATTTCCTGACGGCTGTTCGCATGCATCTGCAGAATACGGCCGATGCGCTCACGTTTGTTCTTGGTGGAATTCAGCACGTAGGAGCCGGAGTTCAGAGATCCGGAATAAACGCGGAAGAAGGTCAGACGGCCCACATAAGGGTCGGTGGCAATCTTGAACGCCAAAGCGGAAAACGGCTCTTCGTCAGAGGATTTACGGGTTGCTTCTGTTCCGTCTTCCAGCGTACCCTTGATATCCGGTACGTCGATAGGAGCGGGCAGGTAATCAACAACAGCATCCAGCATCAGCTGAACACCTTTGTTTTTATAGGAGGAACCAACGATTACCGGATAGATCTTCACTTCACATACGCCCTTGCGCAGTGCAGCTTTGATTTCCGGAACGGTGATTTCTTCGCCTTCAAGGTACTTCATGGTGAGCTCTTCATCAAGCTCAGCCACTTTCTCTACCAGTTCCAAACGGAGTTGGGCAGCCTTCTCGACATACTCGGCAGGAATCTCAACCTTCTCGATGTCCTTGCCCAGATCGTCCTTATACATGTAAGCCACTTGCTCTACCAGATCGATAATGCCGATAAAATCAGCCTCAGCGCCGATAGGCAATTGGATAGCTACAGCATTTGCACGAAGACGATCGCGCATTTGCTCGATGACGGCCAAAAAGTCCGCACCGATGATATCCATTTTGTTGATGTATGCGATACGCGGTACTCCATAACGGTCCGCTTGTCTCCATACGGTTTCGGATTGGGGTTCAACGCCTTCCTTGGCGCTGAACACACCTACTGCACCGTCGAGAACACGAAGGGAACGTTCAACCTCAACCGTGAAGTCAACGTGACCCGGGGTGTCGATAATATTGATGCGGTGACCCTTCCACTGGCAGGTAGTCGCGGCAGACGTAATCGTAATGCCGCGCTCTTGCTCCTGCTCCATCCAGTCCATGGTGGCCGCGCCTTCGTGCACTTCACCGATCTTGTGTGTACGACCGGTGTAGAACAGAATACGTTCGGTTGTGGTAGTCTTGCCTGCATCGATATGCGCCATAATCCCGATGTTACGCGTATCCTTCAAGGAGAACTCTCTTGCCATAGTATGATCTCCTTTCGAATCCTCTTATTATGGTGTATATCCTACCAGCGGTAGTGTGCGAAGGCTTTGTTGGCTTCCGCCATCTTGTGAGTGTCTTCACGCTTCTTAACGGAAGCACCGGTGTTGTTGCTGGCGTCGATAATTTCAGCAGCCAGACGCTCTTCCATGGTCTTCTCACCACGAAGACGAGAGTAGTTCACCAACCAGCGCAGACCCAAGGAAGTACGGCGTTCCGGCTTCACTTCGATCGGCACTTGATAGTTAGCGCCACCTACACGGCGAGCTTTAACTTCCAGAACCGGCATGATGTTTTTGATAGCTTGTTCAAAAACCTCCATGGGTTCCTTGCTGGTGCGCTCCTTAATCAGGTTAAACGCATTATACAGAATGGTTTGGGCAGTGCCCTTCTTGCCATCGATCATAATGCGGTTTACCAGACGGGTGACCAGCTTGGAGTTATATATCGGGTCAGGCAATACGTCTCTTTTTGCTACGGGACCTTTACGAGGCATAGTTATCCCCCTTTCTTACAATAATCATCCTGAAATCAGGTGTAGTCATTACTTCTTCTT
>NZ_JBJURJ010000029.1:29824-67615 GCF_046098205.1 Paenibacillus mesotrionivorans
AGCGGAGAGATCAGTTTCCTCACGCTTCAGAGCATTGAAACCCTTTTGCAGTGCAGGAGATTTGGATTTCACAACTTTCGCTTCACGGCCTTTACGTACCAGCTGGTTGATTGTTGGCATTTAGGCACCTCCTTCCAAAAATAAATCGGATTGTTAAGCTTTTGAAAACAAGCCCACAGACCCAGGCGAATCATAAATGGACAAAGGAAATGTTCTTGCAGGGGCCAGTCCGTCTTTATACCAACCCTTACAAAAACATTCAATTCTTTATTCATTCACCGCTGCTACCACCGCAGCGCCCACATCAATGCCGCACGCTTTGCCCAACTGCTTCATGGACTCGACGTACGTCACGGGGACACTGAGCTTTCTGCATTGGCTCACCATCTTGCTCGTCACTCGCGGATCTGCATCTTTAGCAATGAAAACCTCCCGGACCGAACCGGCCTCGACGGCTTTCAAAGCCTGCTTCGCACCTACAATAAGCTTACCCGCCTGTTTGACTTTATCATAAGACATAAGGCATCCTCCAAAGACACAAGGGGCTTACCATTTTGGCACACTTTGATATATTAGCATTTTGAAAATCCGGTGTCAAGAAAGAATCTATTCAATCTGGACACCAGATTTTCTCATGCGCATATCTTACTTGTTGGCGACAACCGGTACTTCCCCGTTTTCCTGGGGCTCTTCAGCCTGTGCGGCCGCAAGAGCGGCTGCTTCAGCTGCTTCGATATACTGGTCGGAAATCTTGACGTTCCGGTAACGGGCCATACCTGTACCAGCCGGCAGCAGCTTACCAATCAATACGTTTTCCTTCAGACCCAGCAGTCGGTCCACCTTGCCCTTGATAGCGGCATCGGTGAGTACACGTGTGGTTTCTTGGAAGGAAGCCGCAGACAGGAAGGAGTCGGTTTCCAGAGACGCCTTGGTGATACCCAAAAGAACAGGCTTCGCCACGGCGGGCTCGGTTCCATTCATCAACACAACCTTGTTTGCTTCTTCGTATTCATGCATGTCGACAAAAGAGCCCGGCAAGAGCGTGGTGTCGCCTGCATCTACAACGCGGATTTTGCGCAGCATTTGCCGGATCATAACTTCCACGTGCTTGTCGTTGATTTCTACGCCCTGGTTCCGGTAAACCCGCTGCACTTCCTGCAGAATGTAATTCTGCACGCCGCGGATACCCTTGATGCGCAGCATTTCCTTGGGGTCGATAGAGCCATCGGTCAGCTCATCGCCGGCCTCAACGGCCTGCCCCTTGGTGACGCGCACACGGGAGCCGTAGGTAACGGAATAGGTCTTGGATTCCGCTTCGCCGTGAACCTCGATTTCCCGGCGGTCCTTGCCTTCACGGATATCCTTCACGACGCCATCGATTTCGGTGATGGTCGCTTGGCCTTTAGGGTTCCGGGCTTCGAAAAGCTCCTGGATCCGCGGAAGACCTTGAGTGATGTCATCACCGGCTACGCCGCCGGTATGGAACGTACGCATGGTAAGTTGGGTACCAGGCTCGCCGATGGATTGGGCAGCAATGATGCCGACTGCCTCACCAATCTCCACATGCTCCCCGGTAGCCAGATTCCGGCCGTAGCATTTCTTGCACACACCGTGGTAGGTGCGGCAGGAAAGAACAGAACGGATTTGCAGCTTTTCAATGCCGGCCTTGATGATATGCTCGGCAATATCGGAATCGATCAGCTGATTGCGGCCAACGATGATTTCACCGGTTTGGGGATCACGAAGAGTCTCGAAGGAATAACGTCCTTCGATACGGTCATACAGATCCTCAATGACTTCCTTACCGTCCTGGATACGTGCAACCACGGATCCCTTATCGGTGCCGCAGTCCTCTTCACGGACAATTACGTCCTGGGCCACGTCAACAAGACGGCGGGTCAGGTAGCCGGAGTCCGCGGTACGGAGGGCTGTATCCGCCAGACCCTTCCGGGCGCCGTGAGTGGAGATAAAGTACTCCAATACCGTCAGGCCTTCACGGAAGTTGGACTTGATGGGCAATTCGTAAATCCGGCCTGTCGGCGTCGCCATCAGACCGCGCATACCGCCCAGCTGGGTGATCTGGGATTTGTTACCCCGAGCCTTGGATTCCACCATCATGTTGATAGAATTGAACTTCTTCAGGTTCTTCATCAGGATGTCCGTGATATCATCCTTGGTCTTGGACCAAATGGAGATAACCCGGTCATACCGTTCGTCGTCGGTAATCAGACCGCGGCGGTACTGGTTGGTAACCACCCGGACCTTTTCCTCGGACTCGCCCAGAAGCTCATGCTTTTCCTGAGGCACTTCCACGTCGGATACGGCGATGGTAATGCCGGCGCGAGTGGAGTAGGTAAAGCCCAGCTTCTTGATTTTGTCCAGGATGATGGAGGTCTCCATCGTCTTGTACTTGCGGAAGCATTCCGCGATGATCGTACCCAGGAAGTCCTTGCCTACGGCCAGTCTGGCTGTGTTCAAATCAGCGATCCGCTGCTTGATGTCGCCGCCCTTTTCGAAGACAAAGTAGCTGTCCGGAGTTCCGTTCAGCAGATTCTTCTTGGTCGGTTCGTTAATAAACGGCAGGTCGGCAGGGAAGATTTCGTTGAAGATAATCTTGCCGATGCTTGTAATCAGGATGGCTTCCTGCTGCTCCGGTGTAAAGCTGGTTTTGCCCAGCAGCTTGGCCGGGATGGCAACTACTGCATGCAGGGAAGCAGCGCCGCGGTAATAAGCCGATACAGCCTCTTCAACGGAAGCAAGCAGCATTCCGGTTCCCTTGGCCCCTTGATCGGCCATGGTCAGGTAGAAGGAACCCAGTACCATGTCCTGGGACGGGGTAACAACAGGCTTTCCGTCCTTGGGGTTCAGGATATTGCCGGAGGCCAGCATAAGAATGCGAGCTTCCGCTTGAGCTTCGGCGGAGAGCGGAACGTGAACCGCCATTTGGTCTCCGTCAAAGTCGGCGTTGTATGCGGTACAAACCAACGGGTGAAGCTTGATGGCACGGCCTTCTACCAGAATCGGCTCGAAGGCTTGGATGCCCAGACGGTGAAGGGTCGGCGCACGGTTCAGGAGAACCGGATGCTCCTTGATGACTTCCTCCAGAACGTCCCATACTTCGCCGCTGCTGCGTTCGACCTTGCGCTTGGCGCTTTTGATGTTATGGGCCAGGCCCTTGTTGACCAATTCCTTCATTACGAAGGGTTTGAACAGCTCCAGTGCCATTTCCTTGGGCAAACCGCATTGGTACATCTTCAGATCCGGTCCTACTACGATAACGGAACGGCCAGAGTAGTCAACGCGCTTACCCAGCAGGTTCTGCCGGAAACGGCCTTGCTTACCCTTCAGCATATGGCTGAGGGACTTGAGGGGACGGTTGCCGGGACCCGTTACCGGGCGGCCGCGGCGGCCGTTATCGATCAGCGCGTCTACTGCTTCTTGAAGCATGCGCTTTTCATTTTGGACGATGATATCCGGTGCGCCCAGGTCCAGAAGACGCTTCAGGCGGTTGTTCCGGTTAATGACGCGGCGGTACAGATCGTTCAAGTCGGAGGTGGCAAAACGGCCGCCATCCAGCTGAACCATCGGACGAAGCTCCGGAGGAATAACCGGCAGCACATCCAGGACCATCCACTCGGGCAGGTTTTTGGAGTTACGGAAAGCCTCGATAACCTCCAGGCGTTTAATGGCGCGGTTACGGCGCTGCCCCTGGGCGGTTTTCAGTTCTTCCTTCAGGCTCTCCATTTCCTTCTCGACGTCGATATCCTGCAGGAGGCGTTTGACTGCTTCAGCGCCCATGCCCGCTTGGAAAGCATACCCGTACTTTTCACGGTAGCTGCGGTATTCCTTCTCGGACAGAAGCTGCTTCTTCTCCAACGGTGTATCTCCGGGATCGGTTACCACGTAGGATGCGAAATAGATGATTTCCTCCAGGGAACGGGGAGACATGTCCAATGCCAGACCCATCCGGCTGGGGATACCCTTGAAGTACCAAATATGCGAAACCGGAGCAGCCAGCTCAATGTGGCCCATACGCTCCCGGCGTACCTTGGCCCTTGTCACTTCTACGCCGCAGCGGTCGCAGACAACGCCCTTGTAGCGGACACGCTTGTACTTGCCGCAATGACATTCCCAGTCCTTCTGAGGACCGAAGATGCGCTCGCAGAACAGGCCTTCCTTCTCCGGCTTCAAGGTACGGTAGTTAATGGTTTCAGGCTTTTTGACTTCGCCACGGGACCAGGAACGAATTTTCTCCGGCGAGGCAAGGCCAATTTTCATGGATTCAAAATTATTGACGTCGATCAAGGAGCAGCCCTCCTTAAAATTGTTGGAGCGGTACACGGTCTAGGGGCAAGGGATGACCCGAAGGGTAAACGCATGGCGGCATACTAGCGGTGCCGTGCGTTTACCCCCGGGATTGGTTAATCGTCGATAGACAATTTTCTTCTGTTTGGAACAAAGCCGGTAAGCGGATTACTCTGCCCCCAGCTCCGATCCCTCCAGATTGAGGTTCAACTTATCGCTGGTGACTTCGTCTTCGTCGATTTCGCGCATCTCGATCTCTTCCTCGTTCTCGGAGAGGATCTTGACATCCATACCCAGGCTCTGCAATTCCTTGATCAGAACCTTGAAGGATTCGGGAATGCCCGGTTCCGGCACATTCTCGCCTTTGACGATGGACTCGTAGGTTTTCACCCGGCCAACCACGTCATCGGACTTGACGGTCAAAATTTCTTGCAGAGTATAAGCAGCGCCGTATGCTTCCAGCGCCCATACTTCCATTTCGCCGAAGCGCTGGCCGCCGAACTGGGCTTTACCGCCCAACGGCTGCTGGGTAACCAGCGAGTATGGACCCGTGGAACGGGCGTGAATCTTATCGTCAACCATGTGCGCCAGCTTGATCATGTACATGACGCCGACGGTAACTTCACGTTCGAAGGGCTCGCCGGTCCGGCCATCGCAAAGCTGCCATTTACCGGTCCGGGCCATACCTGCTTCCACCATGGTATCGAAGACGTCGTTTTCGCGCGCGCCGTCAAATACAGGGGTTGCCGTATGAATGCCCAGCATCTTGGCGGCCATGCCCAAGTGAACCTCCAGCGCTTGGCCGATGTTCATCCGGGACGGTACGCCCAGCGGGTTCAACACAACTTCAACAGGTGTGCCATCCGGCAGGAAGGGCATATCCTCTTCCGGCATGATCCGTGCAATAACACCCTTGTTGCCGTGACGTCCGGCCATCTTGTCGCCTTCGGAGATCTTCCGCTTCTGGGCGATGTAGACACGCACCAGCTGGTTGACTCCGGGAGGAAGCTCATCGCCGTTCTCACGGGTGAAGACCTTCACATCCACAACAATACCGTCGGTACCGTGGGGCACCCGCAAGGAGGTATCCCGCACTTCCCGCGCCTTTTCACCGAAGATGGCGTGCAGGAGGCGTTCTTCCGCAGTCAGCTCGGTTACACCCTTCGGGGTTACCTTACCTACCAGAATGTCGCCTGCACCGATCTCCGCACCAACACGGATGATGCCGCGCTCATCCAGGTTCTTCAATGCATCCTCGCCCACGTTGGGGATATCCCGGGTGATTTCCTCGGGTCCCAGCTTGGTATCCCGGGCTTCGGATTCGTATTCCTCGATATGGATGGAGGTGTACACATCCTCCTTAACCAGCTTTTGGCTGAGCAGGATGGCATCCTCGTAGTTGTAACCTTCCCAAGTCATAAACGCAACCACAACATTGCGGCCAAGCGCCAATTCGCCCTGCTCGGTGGACGGTCCGTCAGCCAGAATATCACCCGGCTTGATGATGTCACCCTTGCGGCAGATGGGACGCTGGTTGATGCAGGTGCCTTGGTTGGAGCGTTCGAACTTGTGGAGCTTATGCTTGATCAGATTTCCGGTAACCATCCGGCCGTCAATCATTTGCTGCTGGCGGACCCAGATCTCATTGGCGGAAACCCGCTCCACAATGCCATGCACCTTGGATACGATACATACGCCGGAATCCTTGGCAGATTTGTGCTCCATGCCGGTTCCTACGAGAGGAGCCTTGGGCAACAAGAGCGGAACAGCCTGCCGCTGCATGTTGGAACCCATGAGCGCACGGTTGGAGTCGTCATTCTCCAGGAAGGGAATGAGAGCCGTTGCCACGGATACCACTTGCTTCGGCGAAATATCCATATAGTCAACCCGCTCCTTGGGGAGCGTCAGGATATCATCCTTGTAACGGACAATAACGCTGTCTTGGACAAAAGTGCCTTCTTCGGACAGTTCCGCATTCGCCTGGGCGATAACGTAATTATCCTCTTCATCCGCGGTCAGATAAGCAATCTGATCGGTGACGACACCCGTTTTGGGATCAACCCAACGGTAAGGCGCTTCGATAAAGCCATATTCATTGATCCGCGCGAAGGTGGACAAGGAGTTGATCAACCCGATGTTCGGTCCTTCAGGCGTTTCGATGGGACACATCCGGCCATAGTGGGAGTGATGGACGTCCCGGACTTCCATGCCCGCACGTTCCCGGGTCAGACCGCCAGGGCCCAAAGCAGACAAACGGCGCTTATGCGTCAGCTCTGCCAACGGGTTGGTTTGGTCCATAAACTGGGACAGCTGGGAGCTGCCGAAGAACTCCTTGATGGATGCGATCACAGGACGGATGTTGATCAGCGCTTGAGGCGTGATTACATTGGCGTCTTGGATGGACATCCGCTCGCGCACAACCCGCTCCATCCGGGACAACCCGATACGGAATTGGTTTTGCAGAAGCTCACCGACGGAACGCAGACGGCGGTTGCCCAGATGGTCAATATCATCCGTGCTGCCGATGCCGTGCAAGAGGTTCATAAAATAGTTAATGGAAGAAACGATATCCGCCGGTGTAATATGCTTGACCGACTTGTCGATCAGTCCGTTGGCAATCACCTTGACGACCTTGCCGTCTTCAATCGGCGAATACACATGGATAGACTGCAGCGGAATCTCATTCTCATTTTCAAGCACACCGCCGGCCGTATGGAAATCCTTCATGCCCAGTCCGTTCTCCAGCATGGGAATGATGGTATCCAGCAAACGCCGGTCCAGCAGTTGTCCGGCTTCCGCCAGAATTTCGCCGGTAGTGGCATCCACCAAGGTTTCAGCCAGGCGCTGGTTAAACAGCCGGTTCTTAATATGAAGCTTCTTATTGATCTTGTAACGGCCGACATTGGCCAGATCATACCGCTTCGGATCGAAGAAACGCGCTACCAGAAGACTCTTGGCGTTATCCAGTGTCGGCGGTTCGCCGGGACGAAGCCGTTCGTAAATTTCGATAAGGGCCTTATCCGTGGTATCGGTATTGTCCTTATCAAGGGTATTGCGGATATATTCATCGTCACCGAGGAGGTTGATGATTTCCGCATCCGTGCCAAATCCCAAAGCCCGCAGAAGAACGGTAACCGGAATTTTACGGGTACGGTCGATCCGGACATAAATGATGTCCTTGGCGTCCGTCTCCAGCTCCAGCCACGCACCACGGTTGGGAATCACAGTTGCGGTGAAGTTCTTCTTGCCGTTCTTGTCAACTTTGGTGCTGAAATACACGCTTGGCGAACGGACCAACTGACTGACGATAACACGCTCGGCCCCGTTGATAATAAACGTGCCTGTTTCGGTCATGAGCGGGAAATCACCCATGAAAACTTCCTGTTCCTTCACCTCTCCGGTTTCCTTGTTGATCAAGCGTACCTTGACCCGCAAGGGCGCCGCATAGGTTACGTCCCGTTCCTTCGCGTCGTCCACTGTGTATTTCGGTTCCCCAAGGCTGTAGTCGATAAACTCCAGCACCAGATTCCCGGTAAAGTCCTGAATCGGAGAGATGTCCTGGAACATCTCGCGCAATCCCTCATCCAAAAACCACTGGTATGATTTTTGCTGAATTTCAATCAGGTTAGGGATATCCAGCACTTCGTTGATGCGCGCATAAGACCTGCGTTTACGTCGACCAAATTGAACAAGATGACCCGCCAACTTTCATTCACCCCTCGTGCCTGCTTAAAGTTGCTGCTATCAGGAGATAACATGATCCGGCCCAAAGGCAGGATCAGTTATGGAGAGCCTCAGGCTGTGATAACCAAGCCAAGGGCAGCCTCTCCACATGTATTCGCCTACTTCGGAAACCGGTATACTACCGAGATCCGGTTGTTCCACCGCAACGGGCTGCTCCCGCAAAATGCGCAGAGCGATCCAGTATCATCTTCCTATAATTTGCCAAAAGGGAAGAGAATATACCCGATCCGGATAATTGGTCAAATGGACACCGTCATGCGACATTTTCCTGCAAGATGCTTAAATGCTTGAAACGCCGGGTATAATAACGTTAACTTACGGTCAAACCGCAGCTCCCTCCATCCCCGCAAAAAAACACTTGACATTTTCAAAAATGAAAGACATGTCGCCCATCATAATTCTGACATTTTATAATCATATCACAATCAAAAAATCAAGTCAAACTTTTTTCATAGCGCGGAAGATTCTGTACCCCTTGTCCTTGGTGACTTCCTCCACCTGTCCCTCACCGAACAACTCCTCCAGCCTGGCCCATGCAGAGGGCGAACCCTGCTTCTTCTGAATGACAACCCACAGTGCTCCATCAGCCGCAAGAGCCTCGTATGCTTGGGTGAAAATCCGGTGCACCACTTCCTTCCCGGCCCGGATCGGCGGATTGGTCAGGATGCAGTCGAAGGTTTCGCCGGCAACTGCCGACAGCGTATCACTTTCGAGGATACGGACATTCGACACTCCATTCAAAGCCGCATTCTCCTTAGCCAGCTCCAACGCCCGGTTGTTCACATCCAGCATGGTCACGCTCCCCCGCTCTGCCAGCACTGCAGCCGACAGTCCGATGGGACCGTATCCACATCCCACATCCAACACCCGTGCTTCCGGCGGAATCTCCATGGTTTCGATCAAAAGTGTACTTCCAAAATCAATGCCGTTTTTGGAGAACACTCCAGCATCGGAGAGGAACGCCCAGTTTCTTCCGCGCAGCTCCGCCTGGAATCGGAAGGTGTCCCGGCCGGAGACCGGCTTGGAGGTATAATAATGATCCACAGCGGTTCGCCCCCTTTCCTTTACGAAAGTATGCGTTCTCCTTCTTGCCGGTAGACCGGCCCACCGGAGAGAAAGACAGCGCATCAATAACAGCACAAACCCCTTGAAGAATCTTCAAGGGGTCCTATGTGCAGCAAAGTGGAATTACTTCACTTCTACAGTTGCGCCTGCTTCGGTCAGCTTAGCCTTAACAGCTTCAGCATCTTCCTTGGATACCTTTTCCTTGACCGGCTTAGGAGCGCCGTCAACCAGATCCTTGGCTTCTTTCAGACCCAGACCAGTGATTTCGCGTACAACCTTGATCACGTTGATCTTGGAAGCGCCAGCGTTGGTCAGGATTACGTCGAATTCAGTTTGCTCGGCTTCAGCCGGAGCTGCTGCTACTGCGCCTACAACAGTCGGAGCTGCTGCAGTTACGCCGAATTCTTCCTCGATTGCTTTAACCAGATCGTTCAGGTCCAGAACGGTCATGCCTTTGATGGCTTCAATGATTTGCTCTTTGCTCATGGTTAAACCTCCTATATATCGTTCATATGATTTTTTTGGTGCTGGGGTTTCTTACGCTTCTTGCTTTTCGGAAACGGCCTTAACCGCAAGGGCGAAGTTGCGCATCGGTGCTTGCAGCACGCTGAGCAGCATGGACAGAAGTCCTTCGCGGGAAGGCAGATCAGCCAGTGCCTTAAGCTGAGCAGCATCGACAACGCGTCCTTCGACAACGCCGCCTTTGATTTGGAGCTTGTCGTTCTTCTTGGCGAAATCAGCCAGCACCTTGGCAGGAGCGACTACGTCCTTACCGAAAGCCACAGCTGTAGGTCCAGTTAGAACGGCATCCAACTCAGTCAGGTTAGCCTCGGCAGTAGCACGGCGCACCAGCGTGTTCTTCAACACTTGGAATTCAACGCCTGCTTCGCGGAGGTTCTTCCGCAGCTGGGTTACTTGAGCAACAGTCAGACCACGGTAGTCAGCAACCACTGTGCAGGAGCTTTCCTGCAGCTTGGCAGTCACTTCGTTTACCATTTGTTGTTTTTGTTCCAGTACTTTTGCATTAGGCATTCGTTACACCTCCTAGGGAAGCTTTGCAAAAAAGCAAAACTGTATTCGACACATACGAGCAACCTGCGCTGCTGAAGGCATAAAAAATGCCCTCGTTAGACGACGAAGGCATGATGGATTCGAATCGATTCAAGCTAAGGATCGATCTATATCATAACACCTCGGCAGGGAATTAAGCCTCAAGGGCACCTGCTGTCTACGGTCAGCATATTCACTTTTGAAAAACCTCACTTATCCTAACACAGATGAGGCGCGCAAGTCAAATGCCATTTTTTAGCGGTAAGCAGCAATGTTGAGCTTCACGCTCGGGCCCATAGTAGAGGACACGGCAGCGCTCTTCAGGTATACACCCTTAGCTGCAGCAGGCTTGGCACGAACAAGCGCATCAATCAGGGCCTTCAGGTTTTCATTCAGCTTGTCGGCGTCGAAGGAAGCCTTGCCGATAGGAGCATGAATTTGACCGGCTCTGTCGAGACGATATTCGATTTTACCTGCTTTGATTTCACCGATGGCTTTGGTTACGTCAAATGTAACGGTACCGGCCTTGGGGTTCGGCATCAAGCCTTTACCACCGAGGATACGGCCCAGCTTACCTACTTCGCTCATCATGTCCGGTGTAGCCACGCAGACATCAAAGTCGAACCAGCCTTGCTGGATTTTGTTGATCATGTCAGCATCGCCAACGAAATCGGCTCCGGCAGCTTCCGCTTCCTTTGCTTTGTCACCTTTGGCGAATACAAGCACACGCTTGGTTTTGCCTGTGCCGTGGGGCAGTACAACTACGCCGCGGACAGCTTGGTCTTGCTTCTTGGGGTCTACGCCCAGACGAACGGCAACCTCAACGGTTTCGTCGAACTTGGCAGTAGCCATTTTCTTCACGAGCTCAACAGCTTCTGCAGCTTCGTAAAACGCTTCTGCGTTTACGTTTTTAGCTGCTTCGGCATACTTCTTACCGTGTTTAGCCATGTACGGTTCCTCCTTTGTGGTGTTAGCGGAATATCCTCCCACTTGGTCAAACGGTGAAGACTTAGTCTTCGATTACGATACCCATGCTGCGGGCAGTGCCTTCAACCATGCGCATAGCCGCTTCTACGGAAGCTGCGTTCAGGTCGGGCATTTTTTGTTCGGCGATCTCACGCACCTTAGCGCGCTTGATGGTTGCCACTTTCTTCTTGTTAGGTTCGCCGGATCCCTTAGGAACGTTGGCGGCTACACGAAGCAGAACGGCTGCGGGCGGAGTTTTGGTTTCGAATGTAAAGGAACGGTCCTCGAATACTGTGATAACAACCGGAATAATCAGGCCGGCTTGATCAGCGGTACGGGCATTGAATTCCTTACAGAACGCCATAATGTTCACGCCTGCTTGACCCAGTGCAGGACCGATCGGCGGTGCCGGATTCGCTTTACCTGCTGCAACTTGGAGCTTCACCATTTTGATAACTTTCTTTGCCATTGCTAGACACCTCCTTGCGAAATGTGGTACAGATGGGGTGCTGCCCCTCCCACCGCGGTTAGGCGCAGATGCGCCAGCCGCAAACACCGGCCGTTTCATACCGAAACCGGCCAGAGCGAATCCACGCTGCCGTGTGTGTCACTGCCGGCAGCCCGCATGCAAATAGTCCGCGGGAAATCCCGCTTCCATGCGGCGGATGCATTTATACTTTCTCCACCTGAGTAAATTCCAGCTCAAGCGGTGTTTCCCTGCCGAACATGTTGACATGAACCTTCAGCTTCATCTTTTCCGGCAGAATTTCTTCTACGGAGCCGACAAAATTGGCGAAAGGACCCACTTTGACACGGACCATTTCTTTCAGCTCAAAGTCAATTTTCGGCTTCGGCTCTTCCATACCCATATGCTTCAGGATGGATTCCACTTCCTCGGGAAGCAGAGCGGTCGGCTTCGAGCCGGAGCCGGTAGAACCGACAAACCCTGTTACACCGGGCGTATTGCGGACAACATACCAAGACTCGTCCGTCTGGATCATCTCCACCAATACATAACCAGGGTAAACCTTGCGTTGAACCGTCTTCTTCTTGCCGTCCTTGTTCACTACTTCTTCTTCAGTAGGAACCAGGGCACGGAAGATCTTGTCCTGCATGTTCATGGACTCGACGCGCTTTTCCAGGTTTGCCTTAACCTTGTTTTCGTAACCCGAATACGTGTGGACGACATACCATCTTTTCTCCATTGATGCCGGCCCCTATTCCGTGACCAGGCGAATCAGCTCGGAGATGCCCAGGTCAAGAACGTAAAAGTACAGGGTAACAAACAGCACCGTACCAACAACAACCAGCGTATAGCTGATCATTTCTTTTCTGGTAGGCCACTTGACTTTCTTGAGCTCGGACCAGGCATCGGCGAAGAAGCCGAAAAAGGAACCGAAGCTACGCTTCATTTTGTCCACAAAAGCCACGACTGCACCTCCAAAAGCTTACCGAGTTTCGCGATGGACTGTAGGTTCATTGCAATACTTGCAATACTTCTTCAGTTCCATGCGGTCCGGATTATTCCGCTTGTTCTTGTTGGACGTATAGTTCCGTTGTTTGCAGTTCGTGCAAGCCAAAGTAATGATAACCCGCATGTTTACACCTCCCATAGACAACCTGAACTAATTAAAAACCCTGATTGTCTGGGACTCGCGTCTTAACAATTTAGGGTTACTAAAGCATTCTATCATAGCGGGATATTCGTGTCAAGGAACCATTTCTCGCCAACACGCTTCCAAGGCCCGCTCCCGCCGCCGACAGCCTGCTTGTTTCGTTCCGGCCGCTCCATCGCGTCTCTTGATTGCTTGCTAGTATTGCCCGTAGAGTTGCAGGATAAACCTGAACACACAGCCTTCCCCTTATACGCGGCAAAAAGAAAGCGTGCGGACAAGGCTCTCTTAAGCCCGTCCGCACGCTGTCCCTATCTTATCTAGAGCGGCTTGACCGGAACGCAGATGTCGACGGCAAACCGTCCTTCGGCGTCAGGCTCCGGCTCCGGGTACATTTCGAAGCATGGCCCGTCATCCGGAGCAAAGCCGGAATCCGGCAGCCAGGTGCCGTATACCCAGGCCCAGGCCTCCGAGAAATCTTTTACCCCCAGCCGGAACCGGGCGAAGGCGTATTTGCCCGCGGCAAGGGTCATTTTGCCGATGTCCCCGTCCACCTGGGTATCCTCCGGCACGGTGATGCATACGCTGACGCGCAGCTTGTCTTCCTCGGTAATATCCGGGCTGTCATGGTACATGATCAGATGCTGGGTTTCGGGGAAGCGGATCAGCCCGCGGGCGCCTGCCCACTTGAACAGCTTATCATTCAACCGTTGAAACAGCTCCCCATCCCCCGCATACGGGCCCACATAGCGCACATAAGCCAGGGTCCACTCGGGAATTTCCTTTACCGTTACCGTCGTTGTTTTCTGTTCCATTTCATACCTCCAGATTTGAGTATGGCCTGCATACTCAATATAAACCTTGGAGGCCGCGGCCGATTTCCCCGGATTGCGTTCCGCCTTGCTTCCGTTGCGGTCCGTTATACCGAAATTGCTATTGCCCCCCGCCGCTTTGCTCCGCCATTCGGTGGGGGTGACGCCGAAGCGCTGCCGGAAGCCCCTGGCAAAGGAGGAGGAACCGCCAAAGCCCGTCTCCAGCGCCGCCTCGGTGACACTGACTCCGGGATCACTGGCCAAGAGGAGGGCCGCCTTCTCCAGCCGCAGCCGCTGAATAAAGCCGAACAGGGTTTCCCCCGTCTGGCTTGCGAAGATCCGGTGGAAGTGATACTTGGAGAATCCCGCCACCCGGGAAAGCTCCTCTAAGGTCAGCGGATCGGCAAGGTGGTTATCAATATAATCCATCACGCTGTGGACCCGCGCGGCATATTCTCTGGCATTGCCTGCCAACTGCTCCCTTTCCATAACACCCTCCCGACAACTGCTATTTATTGGGTAATAGTCCGTTAATAAGAATTCCCGTTCATCTTACCACGGCCGCCTTCTTGACGAAAGGCCCCGCCCGTCTTAGGCTGATAAAGAGATCCTAAAGAGCAGGGTTTTGCATATACACCCTAGGATAGACGGTACATATCAGGAAGGTGGAAGCGCCATGAAGCTGTTTGAAGTGATGGAGAAGGATGATTACGAACAAGTGGTGTTTTGTCAGGACAAGGCCTCCGGCCTCAAAGCGATTATCGCCATCCATGACACCACGCTGGGCCCCGCTTTGGGCGGCACCCGCATGTGGAATTACGCTTCCGAGGAGGAGGCGCTGACGGACGTGCTCCGGCTGGCCCGGGGTATGACCTACAAGAATGCGGCGGCGGGGCTAGCGCTGGGCGGCGGCAAAACTGTCATCATCGGCGATTCCAAGACTGCGAAGAATGAAGCGATGTTCCGGGCCTTCGGACATTATGTGCAGGGCCTGTCAGGCCGTTATATTACCGCCGAGGACGTGGGCACCTGCGTGGAGGACATGGAGATTGTAAGCGAGCATACGCAATACGTTGCAGGGCTGGGCAAGTCCCGAGGCTCCTCAGGCGATCCGTCCCCCGCTACCGCCTATGGCGTATATGTGGGCATGAAGGCGGCGGCGCGGGAAGCCTTCGGCTCGGACAGCCTGTCCGGCCTGACGGTGGCTGTGCAGGGTGTTGGCCATGTCGGCTACTATCTCTGCAAGCACCTGCACCAGGAAGGGGCCCGGATCGTTGCGGCAGACCTGAACAAGGAAGCCTTGGCACGGGTAGAGGCGGAATTCGGGGCGGCCATCGTCAGCCCGGACGCCATCTACGGCGCAGCTTGCGATATTTATGCGCCCTGTGCCTTGGGTGCTACGCTGAACGACGCCACCATTCCGGTACTGAAGGCCAAGGTGGTCTCCGGCGCGGCCAACAATCAGCTGAAGGAGCCGCGGCACGGTCTGGCGCTGGCGGAGCGGGGCATTCTCTATGCACCCGACTATGTCATTAATGCAGGCGGCGTGATCAACATTGCCAACGAACAAGGCGGCTACAATGAGGAGCGGGCTTACCTCCAGGTAGCCAATATCCGCCAGAACCTGGAGGAAGTGTTCCGCATCGCCGCGGTTGAAAAGATGCTTCCCCACGAAGCGGCCGACCGCCTGGCAGAGAACCGGCTGGCAAACGCCAAAAGCTTGGCCGGCGGCAAAAGCGGCTGCCTCTGCTGATCCTCCCGCTGCTCGTCTAACCCACACGCCAAAAGCCCGGACCACATGGTCCGGGCTCTCTTGATATTGCCGTTCAGCGTGCGCCTGTCCATAACGCCCCATGCCCTGCAAAGGGATAGTCGATGGTGATACGCCCCGTCTGACAGTCGCCTATGCCGCTGTACAAATCGGCCTTCCCGTCCGGACGCATGACGATGCCCGAAGCGAAGACGCAATCTGTCAGGTATGGCTTTTTGGCCGGCCCCGGCGGATAGCAGGAACGGCTGCCGATGAGATGGAGATCTGCAGACTTGCGGGTGGCCGGATCGAAGACAAAGGCCATGTTCATGTATACCCGCTGCTCTCCCCCGTGCTCATCCTGATCCCGGTAGCAGATGTGGCCGATAATGCCGATTTTGCCGCTGTCCAAGAGATACGCCTGATTGACGCCGCCCCATTCGCCTTCCCCGAAGATGCCCTGAATGTAAGGTGCGTTGGCGATCACATCCGCCGTCAGCTCATCCAGACTGTTGATGACCGTGAAGCCGATCATGGACTCACTGCCATACTTGCCTCTCAATTCGCTGTTGCGCGGCCGGGAGAATACGCCGATCCTGCCATCAGCCAGGGGAACAAGGCGGATATCCTTCATTTTGTCCGGCCCCGTGGTGAAATAGTACAAATCATGGAGGTCCGTTCCCCGGAAAAAGTAACCGAAGAAGGTGCTGTATGATCCACGGTCATATTGCACATGTGTACCGCCCAGCACCAGCTCATCGCCAATCTCCGCGATATAAGGATCCTCCAGCGTGTAGATCATACTATTCTCGACTGTTGTCCACTCGTCTGGTCCCGTTTCCTCGAACAGGCGGACCCAGGAGCGGGCCCACTCCTGGCGGCGTTCCACCCGCCCGAACAAATAGCGCTTTCCGTTTCGGATGAACGGAATGGATACATTGTACACATCAAAGCCATCCACACCATGAAATCGCAGGGTTGCACTTTCGTAAATCCGTTTCTGCTCTTCAAATTCCGCCTTCCGCTGCTTCAAAGTCAATCCTGTCCACCTCAATTCGTTTGCCTGCCGGGAGTTTAGCCGACCGAGTTGTAGACGAATGCATATTCATCGGGTTTCATTCCTTACCGGGAAAGGAGTGCCTTTGGAGGCTCAAACACGTTTTGTCGGCCAGACTCTCAGTATGTTATTTCCCCAGCTTGTTCATGAACTCGATATATTCCTTCTCGGCATCCGCTGTGGCCGGGTACCACTTCTTCTCCAGGAAGCTCTTCAGTTGATCCACCGTAATCTCACCTGTAATATATTTCTGCTCCTGCTCATCCTTTTCCTTTATCAGGTCGGGAATGGTGTTGCCCAGGTTCAAGAGCTTGGGCGAACGGACAGCCGGCACATTCACGGTTGTCATCTTCTTTTGCGCGGCAGTCCATTGCTCCTTGAACTTGGCCAGCTTCTCGGGCGAATCGGCATTCTCAATGATCGCGCCTTCCCCGTTAATGGCATTGGCCAATGTCATATAGGTGCTGGTCAGCGTATTCACCTTGGCGGCTTGCTCCGTGCTGCGGACGAGAGCCTTGCTTGCGGGATCATAGCTGTCATAAGTCAGACCCTTCAACCCGATCTGGAACAAGGCATTCGCTTCCGGCGTATTGCCCCAATCCAGGAAACGCAGCACTTCATCCACATTTTTGCTGTTCTTGCTGATCATCCAGCCGCCCCAGGTGGCGACGGTCACCAGATTCCGTGCCTCTCCCTTGCTGTTCTTCAGCACACCATGATAGGTAAACTTTTTGTCGGCATCCTTGTCCCGGCCCAGATTAACCATAACACCATATTGATGGGAAGGCACCATGCCCACTTTCCCCTGATTCAGCTTCTCCAGATCCACATACGACTTGTTGATGATAAATTCGGGATCAATAATCTTTTCGCTATGCAGCTGCTTCAGGTAGGTCAGATAAGGAAGATACCCGGACATTTTCTCCTTGATCTTATAATTTCCATCCGTATCCTTCACCCCGTTCACCAATGGCAAATCGAAAGCGCCGGCGATGAAGTTGGTAGGCGCCCACACACCAATCTGGCTCAGCCCAAAGGTATCCGCCTTGCCGTTGCCGTCCGGGTCGTTCTTGGTGAACGCCCGCAGCACATTGGTCAGCTCATCCAGGGTTTCCGGAGCCTTCAGCCCCAGCTTATCCAGCCACACCTGGTTGACCATATAGCCCCAATGGTTGACGATATTGGTTCTGGGAATCACGTATATCTTGCCGTCGTTTACAGACTTGACGCTGTCCCACATTTCCTTGGTGATATTCTTCATCAGATTGGGATACTTGGAGATCTTATCATCCAAGGGAAGCAGCAAACCGTTCTGCGCCCAGGTTTCCATGCTGGCATCGGCGCCGCCCCAGTTATAAATCAAATCGGGGAGTTCGCCCGACGCCATCATTACCTTCAGCTTATCGGTGTAATTGTTGATGGGAGGCGCTTCGATGGAGAGCTTCACATTGGCCAGCTTCTCCGCCTCGGCGACCACCGGGTTATTCTCCACTACAATTCCTGCATTCACCCGGTTGAACATCTTGATGGTTACCGGAGCTTTGGCCGCCGGGCTTGATCCATTGGAGGCACCCGGATTGGCAGTGCCTGCGCTGTCTTTGTCACCGCTTCCACAACCGGACACAACTGCAGTCAAAACCAGGGTGGACGCCAGCAAACTTGCAGAAAGCTTGTTTGATCTAGTCAACACAAATCTCCCCTTTATCCTGATTATCTATTACAACTGCCATAACTGTCGCAGCTATAACCCAGCAAACGCTTAAGGCACTCATCCTTTAATGGACCCCACCAGCAACCCTTTCATGAAAAACCGCTGCAAAAACGGATACACCAGAATAATGGGCAATGTGGCAAATACAATAATCGCCATCTTCAGTGTGAATTCCGTTACACTACCCGTATCCATCATATCCCGTGCTAACCCTCCGTCCTCCACCACCAAATCCCGCAGAATAAGCATCAACGGCCACAAGCTGCGTTTGGAGGTATAGATAATGGCGGAGAAGAACGTGTTCCACTGACCCACTGCATGAAAAATAACGAATGTCGCAATCGCCGGCTTGGACAGCGGGATAATAATCTTGAACAGCACTTTGATTTCATTGGCCCCGTCGATATAAGCGGATTCCTCCAGACTGGGAGGGATGGAACCGATGAAGTTTTTCATCAGAATCAAGTTATACGCTCCCAATACTCCAGGCAGGATCAAGCTCCAGATGGTATTGTACAAGCCCAGCGTCTTAATCAGGTAGAAGTTGGGAATGAGACCGCCGTTAAAAAACATGGTGAACACGATGAACGCCAGAATGATATTCCGGCCCTTCAGGTCCGGCTTGGACAACGGGTATGCGGAAATGACCATCAAGAAAATATTCAGCGCTACGCCAACAAGCGTAATCAGCACCGTCACCTTGTATCCGCTCCACATGAGCGGCATCTGGAAAATTTGCTTGTATGCGCCAAACTCCAGACGGCTGGGGATCATCCGCAGCGGATGCTCCAGATACTCCGTATAGGGTGTCACCGAGAAGGCGACGACATAAAGAAAGGGAAACAAACATGCCAGGGAAAACAAGGTCACAAAGATATAGTTGAACAAGCTGAACACGCGATCGCCTATGCCGTTGTTTACCATATGCCATCCTCCTTCATCATTTTGGCCAGACGGTCACCCATCATCAGGAAGATCAGGCCAATAACGGAAGTGAACAGCCCCACAGTTGTTCCGAAGGAGAAGCGGCTGCCCAATAACCCCACCCGGTATGAATAGGTCTCGAACACCTCAGACACACTCAGATTCATAGGATTTTGCAAGACGAATATTTGTTCGAAGCCGTTGCCCATAATATGGCCCAAGCGGAGTATGAACAGCACCATAATGGTGGACTTGATGCCCGGCACCGTCACATACCAAATCCGCTGCAGGCGGCTGGCGCCGTCTATACTGGCGGCTTCGTACAATTCAGAATTAATGCCGGTGATGGCGGCCAGGAAAATGATGCTGCCCCAGCCGGCTTCCTTCCAGATGCTGCTCAGCACCACAATAGGACGGAAGTAACTCACATCAGCCAGGAAGAAGACCTCTTCGAAGCCAAACTGCTTGAGAAAAATATTGACGAGCCCCCAACTGGGAGACAGGAAGTTCACGAGAATACCGCCGATAACCACCCAGGAAATAAAGTGCGGCAAATAGATAATGGTTTGGGTCAAACGCTGGTATGTCACCTGGCGGATTTCGTTTAGCAAAAGCGCCAGCAGGATCGGGAAGGGAAAGGTGAATACCAGGCGCAGAAGCCCTAGATAAAACGAGTTCCAGAACACCTGATAAAAATCACTCAGCCCGAACATGTACTTGAAATGCTCGAAACCTACCCAAGGACTGTGAATAATCCCTTTGGCAAAGTTAAAGTCCTTAAAGGCAATAATGATTCCGTACATGGGGATGTAGTTGAAAATAAAAAAGTAGATCACACATGGAATAAGTAGAATATACAGATACTTCTTCCTGTTCAGATACCGCAAAGCTTTTTTGGCCCGTGTCGAATTCGCAACCACTCTGCTCACCCCTTTCCCCCTCAGTATAGGGGGCCGAAGAAAACACAACATTCAGAAATTATTGATAAACAGATACGATTTTTCGATTGCATTTTTTTGCACAAAAAAAGCCGGACAGAAAACAATAACGTTTTCCGTTCGGCTTTTTTGGATACGGCCAATGCCGCCCGCCCCGCGGGGCATACGGAGGCCATAAAAACAAAACGCCGCGCTCCTTAAGGGAATGCGGCGTTTTTTAAGGCAGGTCTCTAATTTCCAGATAGCGTTCCAGCTTTCGCTTGACGCGCTGGAGAGCGTTGTCTATCGACTTGACATGACGGTCCAGGTCAACGGCAATCTCCTGATAGGAGCGGCCGTCCAAATACAGCATAAGTACCCTGCGCTCCAGATCGCTCAAGAGCTCTCCCATCTTGTCCTCCAGGCCGCTGAATTCCTCCTGGTTGATAATCAGCTCTTCCGGATCGGTCACTCTGGAACCGCAAATCACGTCAAGAAGGGTCCGGTCGGAATCCTCGTCGTAGATGGGCTTGTCCAAAGAAACATAGGAATTGAGAGGGATATGCTTCTGACGGGTTGCGGTTTTGATGGCTGTGATGATCTGACGGGTGATACAAAGCTCAGCGAATGCCTTGAAGGAGGCCAGCTTGTCCCCGCGGAAATCACGGATGGATTTGTACAGGCCGATCATACCCTCCTGCACGATATCCTCGCGGTCCGCTCCAATGAGAAAATAGGAACGGGCTTTGGCGCGTACAAAGTTTTTATACTTGTTAATCAAGTACTCCAGGGCTTCGGCGTCGCCTTCGCGGACAGCTTCCACATTGTCTTCGTCGGATCGGAGCTCTATTTCGGACTTTCTCCACATATTGAGGTCGACACTCACATAAAACCCCTCCGGCCAAGCCCCACAAGGCTTATTCCACGTGCAAAAGATAGGATTAGTATACATGATGCCCTGAATTATCGTCAACTAGCGCCATTTGGAAAACCCGTGAATTTTTCTAGAATATGCCATGACTACCCGAAAAAAGCCAGTTCATGCCGCTCCGGCGGAAGCGGCACCCGGCATTCTACTATATCGGACGCTACTAGTTGCCGCGGCGCCACTTTTCGAAGATTTGCTTAATATCGTCCGGCAGCGCCCCGTCGATGGAGTTTTTCTTGCCCGCATCCTTAACCTGAATCCGTTCCTCCACATCCCGCCGCGACTGCTTCACCTTCACCAGAAGCTCTCTGGCCGTAAGACGGAAGGCGCCTTGTCCGAAAATAACGCTTTGCTCCGCCATATCCGAGGTGGCCACATATACATGACGCCTGCGGCCGATAAGGCTTAAGCTTAACCGTTCGATCAGCTCGTCCGCCGTTTCCTTCTCCCGGGTGTAGACAATCTCCAGCTTACTCTCCACATATTTGCCCCCAAGGCCGGGGACCTTGTAGGCGTCGAATACCAGATACACCTTCATGCCGCTGTACGCCTGGTAATCCGCCAGCATCCCGATCAGCCTGTCCCTGGCTTCCTCCAGCTCCACATCCTTCAGCTTCGCCAGCTCCGGCCAGGCCCCGATAATATTGTAGCCGTCCACGATCAGGTATTCTTTCATCGGCTGGCCTTATTTCTTGGTCAAACGCTGGCGGACAGCCTCATACATGAAGATGGAAGCCGCAACCGATGCATTCAGGGAATTGATTTGTCCGGCCATGGGCAGCTTGACGTTGAAGTCGCAGCTTTCCTTCACCAGACGTCCCATTCCCTTGCCTTCGTTGCCGATCACGATGGCGATGGGCATAGTGAAATCCACATCATAGAGCATTTTGTCCGTATGCACGTCCGCTCCGACCACCCAAACACCCGCTTTTTTGAGCTCCTCGATGGTTTGGGACAGATTAGTCACCTTGGCTACAGGCACATACTCCACCGCGCCTGCGGAGATTTTGGATACGGTGGCGGTGAGCCCCACGGAACGGCGCTTGGGGATAATAATGCCATGGGCCCCGGCACAATCCGCTGTCCGCAGGATCGAGCCCAGATTATGCGGGTCCTCAATTTCATCCAGGATCAGGAGAAACGGAGCTTCCCCTTTATCCCTGGCTCTGGCCAACAAATCCTCCACTTCCGCATATTCATAAGGGGCCACTTGGGCCACAACCCCCTGATGGGCGATGCCCTGGGCCATTTGGTCCAGCTTCCGCTTGTCCGCGGTTTGGATGATGATGCCTGCATTTTTCGCCTCTGCAAAAATAGGCTGGACATGATGCTTCTGGGCGTTGTCCGCAATCCAGATTTTATTGATGGTGCGGCCGGAGCGCAGAGCCTCCAACACCGAATGTTTGCCGCCGATTATATCTTCCATGCTATACATCCTCTCTTGTGCCGGACTGGCCAGCGGGTATGGTCAAACGCATAAGCTCCTCCAGCCGGTTTTGGCGCCCGCAATAATACAGATAACCGAGCAGGCTTTCGAAGGCCGTACTGTGGCGGTACACCAGAATATCCGTATTCTTGGGGGATGATCCCGACTTGGCGTTCCGCCCCCGTCTGACCACATCCGCTTCCTCTTCCGTCAAGAGTGGCATCAACAGCTCCAGGGCTTTGGCCTGGGCCTTGGCGGATACATAGCGGGTCGCCTGCCGGTGCAGGTCATTCGGGCGGTGATTGGCCTGGGAGACCACATACTGGCGGATAAACATCTCATAAACCGCATCCCCCATATACGCCAGCACAAGGGGATTCATTTGGGACGGGCTTTTATGCGGCTCAAAATATAGGGTTAATTGTTCTCCGGTGCTCTGGCTCATTTCCGCTTCCACCGCATCCCCTGCGGCGTGTCCTCCAGCACTATGCCCCGGGCCGTCAGCAGGTCCCGGATTTCATCGGCTCTCGCCCAGTTTTTGGCCTTCCGGGCTTCTCCCCGCTCCACAATCAGCGCCTCAATCTCTTCGTCCACCAGATCCTCGGCTTCCCCGGCAAGTACACCAAGCACCTCGTCCATAGCGGCAAAACGGGCCAGTATCGCATCCAGAGAGCCGCGGGTGACCTCGGCGTTTTGGAGATACCGGTTCGCGTCGCCAGCCAGATTGAACATGGCGGTCAGGGCATCCGGCGTATTAAAGTCATCATCCATCTTGGCGGTGAAGGTCTGGGCAGCCGATTCCACAAAGGCTATCACCTCCGCGTCCGCTTCCCCTTCTGCGGCATCCTTCAGCCGGTGCTTCAGGTTGACCACGCAGTTATCCAGCCGCTCCAGGCTGTTTTTGGCTTGGCTCAGCACATCGTCATTGTAGTTCAACGGATTGCGGTAATGGGTGGACAGCATCATAAACCGGAACTCCTGAGGCCGGGCAGCCGACAGAATGTCGCGGACATTCATCACGTTGCCGATGGATTTGGACATTTTTTCATTATTCATATTCAGGAAGCCGTTATGCATCCAATAGTTGGCCAGCGGCTCTCCGTTCAGCGCTTCGGACTGGGCTACTTCGCATTCATGGTGGGGGAAGATCAGATCCTGCCCGCCGCCGTGGATATCGATGGTATCGCCGAGATATTTCTTGGCCATGGCGGAGCATTCGATGTGCCAGCCCGGACGGCCGTCGCCCCATGGGCTGGGCCAGGCAATCTCTCCCGGCTTGGCGCCCTTCCACAGCACAAAATCCTCCGCCCCCCGCTTCCGTTCATCCACCTCAATGCGGATGCCGAACTGCAGCTCATCCAGCTTCTGCTGGGACAGCTTGCCGTATTCGGTAAATTTGGAGGTCAGGAAGTATACATCCCCGCCGCTTTCGTAGGCGAAGCCCTTTTCTACCAGTTGGGCAATAAAGCTGATGATCTCTTCCATGTTTTCCGTGACACGGGGATGGATGGTGTTCTTCACACCCAGCTTCCGGCTGTCCTCCAGGAATGCGGCGATATACCGCTCGGCAATCTCCGGCACGGTGCTGCCCTCCAGCTTGGCCCGCTGGATCATCTTATCGTCCACATCGGTGAAGTTCACTACGTAGGTTACCTGGTAGCCGATGGACTCCAGATAACGGCGGACCATGTCGAATACAATCACCGGTCTGCCGTTACCAATATGAATATAGTTATATACGGTCGGGCCGCAAACATACATCCGCACCTTGCCTTCCTCGATGGGGCGGAAGTCCTCTTTGGTCCGGCGCAGCGTATTATAGATTCTTAGTGTCATGCCTTGTCTTTCCTCCTTTAGTTTCGCGGCTGCCGCCGGATGTGGCGGCTGCTTCCTCTGCCGGGACTGTGTCGTGGCCTGCGGCGGTTTCGGAGCGAAGCTCCAGCGCTTTGTTCAGTTCGTTGATCTGATCCTGCAGGAGGCGGAACATATCCACCACCGGGTCAGGCAGGTTGGCGTGATCCAACCGGTCCACACGGACGCCGTCCCGCTTCACCACGCGGGCCTTGAAGCCCACTACCGTGCTGTTGGCGGGCACTGCAGAGAGCACCACCGCATTGGCGCCGATCCGGGAATTATCCCCCACGTAGAAGGAGCCCAGCACCTTGGCGCCGGAGGCAATCACCACATTGCTGCCGATGGTGGGATGGCGCTTGCCCTTCTCTTTACCCGTTCCGCCCAAGGTTACCCCTTGATACAGTACCACATCGTCGCCGATTTCGCAGGTTTCCCCGATGACGACGCCCATGCCGTGGTCGATAAACAGCCGATTGCCGATCACTGCACCCGGGTGGATCTCGATGCCCGTAAAAAATCGGCTCACCTGTGAAATGATCCGGGCCATGGTATATCTCTTGTGGCGGTAGAACCAGTGTGCGACACGGTGCGCCCAGATGGCATGCAAGCCGGAATAGGTAAACACCACTTCAAACCAGCTGCGTGCCGCAGGGTCATTGTCGAACACAGCCCGGATATCGCTTTTTATGCGTGCGAACATCATTTCACATCCCCTCTGAATACCCTTCGTTTCAGCCGCCCGCAGAATCTAACGGAAGTGAGCACCGTTATTCTGCTGTAAAACGCCTCTTTCAAAATCTAACGGAAGCCAGCGCTCTTATTGCGGCACTTTCGGAGCCAGTCCAGCCTTTTTGGAAAAATAGCGGCCCTCACCGCCGTTAGAATCGGGAAGAGGCGTTTATGCAGCATATAACGGCCCTCACCGCCGTTAGAAAAAACTCCACTAGCCGTTACGGGCTGCCGCGGCGGTCAAGCCCTGTTTTTGGCCCGCACCATCCCTGCTCCCGGCCCTTCCAACATCAAAAACGCCCCAACAGCCCTTCCAATAAGGGCTGCAGAGGCGTCTATATACGCGGTCCCACTCTGCTTGACGCCAGCATCAGCACTCCTAACCGGACATGAACATGCCGGGTCGGCCACCTTTTGCAGCATCAACTTCTTAGCCCGGTATCGGCGGCCAGCCGGCAGGCTCTACGGGTATCCGTTCGAGCTGCAGCTCACAGGTGCATTTCCGTAACGGCGGAAGACGGATGTCTTGCAGCCGGCGGCTGACGGGTTCCCCCATCAACGTCCGGACATCCTCTCTGGAGGGTTCCCATCCGATACGTACTCTCCTGATCATAGCTTGTGCTGTTATGCGGTGAAACATGAGAATCCTTCATTACTGGTTCCAGTATACGAAACTTGACGGATGAAGACAATATCCCCTTGCCGGAACCGGTTATTTTTCACCAAAATGCAATGAGTTCCCGGTCCTCACGGCTGGGGAGCGGGTTTCTCCTCCATATACAGGCATACGACAGCCTGTGCGGCAATACCTTCCCCACGGCCGGTGAAACCCAGCTGCTCCGTAGTGGTTGCTTTAATGTTAATCCGGTCCTCATCGGCCTCCAGGGCATCGGCGATCACCTTCACCATCTGGGGGATGTGGGGGGCCATCTTGGGCTGCTGGGCAATAATCGTTGCGTCCAAATTCCCCAGGGAATACCCCATTCCTTTGGCCAACGCCCAGACATGCTCCATCAGCTTAACACTGTCTGCGTCCTTAAATTCCGGGTCCGTATCGGGAAAATGCTTGCCGATATCCCCCTTGCCCACGGCACCGAGGATCGCATCGGAAATGGCATGCAGCAGCACATCCGCATCGGAATGGCCCAGCAGCCCGCGCTCGTAGGGGATATCCACCCCGCCGATGATACATTTCCGGCCTTCCACTAACCTATGGACATCAAAGCCCTGTCCCACACGAATCATGAATCGTTACTCCTCTCTATCGCTTCAGTCGGTATTCCGCCCACTCCAGATCCTCCGGAGTCGTAATCTTCAGATTGTGATATCCACCCCGCACCACGTACACGGGCTGACCGGTGCGCTCCACCACCATGGCATCATCCGTGCCGGTAAAACCCTCCTGCATGGCCATTTCATGAGCGGCTAACAGCTCCCGTACCCGAAAGGCCTGCGGGGTCTGAATCGCCCAGACGGCGCTGCGGTCGGGAGTGGAGGCGATTTTGCCGTCCGGCTCCACGATCTTCACCGTATCCTTCACAGGTACGGCCACCACTGCTGCTCCATATCGTTTAGCCGCTTCCAGGCATTCCAACGTTTCCTCCGGCGTTACGAAGGGGCGTACCCCATCATGCACCAGCACCCACTCCACCTCAGGATCCAGGGCGAGCAGCCCCTGATAGACCGACGCCTGACGCTCGGCTCCCCCGGTCACAACAGCATGGACCTTGCGGAGCCCATACTCGCTGGTATAGCGGCTGCAGCGGGCTTCATCCCCGGGACCCACTACCAGCACCACAGTGTGAATCTGCTCCATATGTTCGAAGGCCTCCAGCGTACGCACCAGCACCGGCTTGCCTGCCAGAGGCAGATGCTGCTTCGGCATCTGGCCGCCCATCCGCAGCCCCTTGCCTGCGGCTACCACAATCACGCCTACCTGCTCCATCTCCCATATATCCCCTTACGAATGAATATGCAGCAAAAACGGAGATTGCGCAAGCAATCCCCGCTTTCCCATTACCTCTATCATATCTGTTTTACTGGGCTTTTTCCAATAATTTCGGTTTTGCGAAAATCATCCGGCCTGCAGAGGTCTGCAGCACACTGGTGACCATAACCTCCATGGTGGCGCCGATATAATCCCGTCCGCCCTCCACAACGATCATCGTTCCGTCATCCAGATAAGCGACCCCTTGGCCATGCTCCTTGCCGTCCTTGATCACCTGAACCACGATCTCTTCCCCCGGCAGCACCACAGGCTTCACTGCATTGGCCAGATCATTGATATTCAGCACAGGCACACCCTGCAGCTCACATACCTTGTTCAGGTTGAAGTCATTGGTAATCACCTTGCCCCGCAGCACCTTAGCCAGACGGACCAGCTTGCTGTCCACCTCGGAGATTTCCTCGAAATCGCCTTCGTAGATCAGCACCTTCACGTCAAGCTCCTTCTGGATCTTGTTCAGAATATCCAGTCCCCGCCTGCCGCGGTTGCGCTTCAGAAGATCCGACGAATCTGCAATATGCTGCAGCTCCTCCAGGACAAACTCCGGGATCACCAGCGTCCCTTCAATAAAGCCGGTTTTGCAGATATCCGCAATCCGTCCATCGATAATCACGCTGGTATCGAGAATCTTGCACTCTCCCCGGTTTTCCGGCTCCGCATCCTTATCTGCGCCTGACGGCCATTTGGAAAAAATTCCAATAAGATCTTCTTTCTTCATCCACCCTGCACGGAAGCCGGCCGCTCCAAACACCAGCGTCGCCAAAAACGGAATAAACGTTCCTCCTCCGATGCCTTCCCACAGCGGATGGGCCAACAGCGATACCAGCAATCCCATAATCAATCCCGCTAAACCAGACACCACATGGGCAACCGGCGTTTCCTGCAGCCTAGCCTCTCCTGCCTTCAGCCACCGGCGGACAAAGATATCCGACAATTGGACAAGAGCAAAAGCGGCCGCCGCCCCCAAAATCATAAACCAATACACCTGGCCCTTCAGCTCCGTCACACCCAGCAGCTGGCGGACCATCTGAGCCAAAGCTCCTTCAGTATGCTGACCGGATTGATAACCTGCTGCTACCCCCGCTATCAATGCGGCCAATTGAATCCACTTTTTCAACTTGCTTCACCTCCTGCTACCAGTATGACCAAAATTTCTTTGGATAAACCTGCCATCCCCGGGGGTTGGAATCAGTAAAATTGAATTGCCTCCGGGGTTGCTATATAATGATGAAAAATACCCTCATTCGAGGACTTAACCAGAGGTGAACCATATGAGCTCTCCCAGCCTGAAGGAATTCCAGGATCAAGTCGCCGAATTACTGCTCCGTCACCGCAGCGTTCTGGATGTTCTCTCCAAGTTTCAACAGTCGAATGCCGCTGCCAACCGGGCCGTGATGAAGTCGGTTACGGAATGCGGCTGTGTCCAGGTTCATGCCGGCAAACAACACTACACCCGGGATATGACGCTGGAGCAGGCCAAGGAGCAGTTGGGAACCCATCTTGAGGGACAGGTTTGCGAACATTGCAAAGAGGTCATTGAGTCCGAGCTGGGGCGGAATTTGTTTTATATGGCGTCCTTATGCAATCTGCTGGACCTGAACTTGGACAAGGTGGTCTCCCAGGAATCCACCAAGTGCTCCACACTGGGTTTATTTAACCTCAGTTAACCTTTCGCCCGTCACTGCCAAAACAAAAAAAGCATTTATTTCCCCTTGAAGCAGGAAAATAAATGCTTTTTATTTTCATCCTATTCGGTTGGTGTTACATGTTGGTCTTGTTCACCGCTTCGTCATTCTGTCCCCGGCGGCGTCCGCGGCGCTTCAGCACACGGTCCAGACGGGAGATCTGCTCAACGTTTTTTTTTAGGCCGTAGAGAGCATACAGAACCAGAGGAACAAAGATCATCTTGGAGATGGAACCGGGAAATTTAATGGCCAGCACCACAGCTGCAATCACAACAACGGGAGTTACCCAGATAGCAGACTTAGGAATGCCGATTTTCTTGAAGTTGGGGTATTTCACTGTGCTGATCATCAGGTAGGACAAGAGCAGAGTGGACAGCACCAGCACAACCGTATTGATTTCATTGGCGAACAGAGCCAACGTACACAATACACCGCCAGCGGCAGGAATAGGCAGCCCGATAAAGTAACCGGGTGTTCCCGCTACCACATTGAAGCGGGCCAGCCGAAGCGCGCCGCAGATCGGGAAGATCGCGGTAACGATCCATGCTGTAGCTTCATTCATTCCTTGGAAGGCTGTTACATACATAATGAACGCAGGTGCTACACCGAAGGAAATCACGTCCGACAGGGAGTCCAGCTCCTTGCCGAATTCGGATTGGGCATTCAGCGCCCGGGCAACCCGGCCGTCCAGCCCGTCGCACAGCATGGCGACAATGACCATGATGGCAGCAAGCTCTGTATACTCATTAAAAACAAGTATGATAGCGAGAAATCCCAAGAACAAATTCCCGATGGTAAACATATTTGGTACGGACTTTCTGATCATCTCATCACCCCATGTTGAAGATTCCGATGCATGTCTTGCTATTCGGAGCCTCCTTCGTAAACTAGAATTATCTGCCGGGTGTGTACGTCCAAATTTAAATGTTTCGTAAACGAACCGCCGGATACTCCTTCATGATTGTATGCAATTTAGATATGTCTGTCAATGAATACTTGGTCTTGAATCCGTTTTAATCCTTCCTTGATCGCCCTCGCACGCACCTCTCCAATTCCATCCACTTCATCCAGATCCTCTATGGAGGCATTAACCATAAACGGCAGGTATTCAAACCGTTCCACCAGATTGGCGATGATAACCGAAGGCAGCCTCGGGATTTTGCTCAGGACCCGGTAGCCCCGCGGCGACAGCTGTTCCTCCATGGACGTGTTGGAATACGGATAACCCAGCAGTCTGGCCAGATCATTGTGATTGAGAATCTCCTCATTGCCGAGACGCCTGAGGGTCAGACGGATTTCCTTAACCCGCTCCTCCGAAGGATCTCTTGCATAGTCTTTCAAAAGAAGCAGCTGCTCATACTCTGTATTGCCAACCAACTCCTCCAGCTGCATGCTGATCAGACGGCCTTCCGTACCCAGCTCATTGATGTAGCGTTTGATCTCACCTTTAATACGCAGAACCATCTCAATCCGTTGCAAAACATTGCAAACATCATGGGTGGTCACAATTTCTTCAAATTCCGCCGCTCCCAGATTGGTCAGCGCTTGATCCAGAACGGTTTTATACTTTTCCAGGGTCTGAATGGCCTGGTTAGCCTTGGTCAGAATCACGCCGATATCCTTCAGGGAATACCGGAGTGTCCCCTGATACAGGGTAATGACATTCCGCCGCTGGGAGATGGAGACCACCAGCTTCCCGGTTTGCTTGGCCACACGCTCCGCCGTCCGGTGCCGGATTCCCGTTTCAATGGAAGGAATGGTCGGATCCGGAATGAGCTGCGTATTGGCATACAGAATTCTCCGTATATCCTCGCTAAGAATAATCGCCCCGTCCATTTTGGCAAGCTCATACAGATGGTTGGGGGTAAAATCGCAATTGATGGAGAAGCCCCCATCCACGATGTCCATCAAATCCGGACTATAGCCTACCACAATCAATCCACCTGTTTTGGCCCGCAGCACATTCTCCAGTCCGTCGCGGAAAGCGGTACCGGGCGCCACCATTTGCAGAAGTTTGCTCATTACGTCTTGCTTTTCCTCATCCCGCCCCATGGGAAGCCCCCTGACTCTCTATTAATAGTTATATAATGATATGTTATAGGTTGAATTTTTATTTACCGCGGCAGCGCTGCATCCAGTGCCTCCTGGACGGTATTTACCCCAATCACGTCCATCCCCTTGGGGGGATTCCAGCCCTTGAGGGATTTCTGCGGAAGAATAACCCGCTTGAAGCCCAGCTTCTCCGCTTCCTTCACCCGCTGGTCCACCCGGGATACCCCTCTGACCTCTCCGGTCAATCCGATTTCGCCGAAGACGGCATCGAAGGGCTGCGTCGGACAATCCCGGAAGCTGGAAGCAATGCTTACGGCCACAGCCAAATCCACTGCAGGCTCATCCAGCTTTACGCCCCCGGCAACATTGAGATACACGTCCTGGGTTTGCAGAAACAGCCCGTTGCGTTTCTCCAGCACAGCAATAATCAGCGACAGCCGGTTATGGTCATAACCCGTGGCCATCCGTCTGGGCGAAGGAAAATTTGTAGGGCTGACCAGCGCTTGGAGCTCCACCAGCACCGGCCGTGTCCCCTCCATACTGGCAACAACCGTAGAGCCCGCCACCCCCAAGGGTCGTTCGGATAAGAACAGCTCCGAGGGATTATTCACCTCTACAAGCCCGGATTCCCTCATTTCAAATATTCCGATTTCATTGGTGGAGCCAAACCGGTTTTTCACCGCCCGGAGAACCCGGTACGTATGGTGACGTTCCCCCTCGAAGTACAGGACACAGTCCACCATATGCTCCAGAAGCCGAGGTCCGGCGATAGCCCCCTCCTTGGTGACATGTCCGACCAGCACTGTAGCGATCCCCTTGGACTTGGCAATCCGCATAAAGTGGGTGGTACATTCCCGCACCTGGGATACGCTGCCGGGTGCCGAGGAAATGGACGGGTGAAAGACCGTTTGGATGGAGTCGATCACCAGGAAGTCCGGTTCTATTTCGTCGATGGCCATTAGGATGGCATCAATATTGGTCTCACACAGAACGAACAACAGGGGAGAAATAGCGCCCAGCCGGTCTGCCCGGAGCTTGGTCTGCCGGGTGGATTCCTCTCCGGAGATATAGAGCACCTTCAACCCTTTGCGGTTCAGCTCAAAGGACGTTTGCAACAGCAGGGTAGATTTTCCAATACCGGGGTCCCCGCCAACCAGGATCAGCGAACCCGGAACTACTCCTCCGCCCAGCACCCGGTTAAGCTCTATGTTGTCCGTGACAATGCGCGGCTCCTTGGTACTCTCTATGTGTATGATGGAAACCGCTTTTTCTTGCGGAAGAGCAGAAACGGATGTGTGAACGCCGGCCCGCTGCGGCGCCTCCACTTCCTCCACAAAGGTGTTCCAGGCTTGGCAGCCCGGGCACTTGCCCAGCCATTTGGGGGTTTCGTATCCGCATTCGGTACAGGTGAATTTCGTTTTTAGTTTAGCCATAATTTCGGATTTCCTGCGCTTTCTTTTTGTTATTCCGTTCAGCTTGACGTAAATTTAAGTTTACCATTTATTTGTATGGGCGTCCACGTAACCGCAGGCTCTTCTTCTTATCTGATTCGGCATATCCCGACAAAAAATAAAGCCCCCTGCACAAAGGATTATTCCTTCGTGCAAGAGGCTTTGCAGGTTTTGGCCGGTTAGGCCGTGTCTGAAAACTCGTTGAGGGCATCTTTCACCGCCTTTTCGCCCCGAACTATCGTCACTTCCGCTTGACGTACCCCCGGTACGCCTTCACGAAAGTTCCTTGCTATGGACGAAAATTTGGGCATTAGCTGCTCCCCTCGGAGTTTTCAGACAAGCCCTAGTTGCGGACAACCACCAGCTCCCCTTCTTTTTCATCGATGACCAGACGGTCACCCTTGGTAATGTTGCCCTTGAGGAATTCCTCGGACAACCGGTCTTCAATATGCTTCTGGATGGCGCGGCGCAAGGGTCTTGCCCCATAGGTGGGGTCATAACCTTCCTTGGCCAGGAACTTCTTGGCGCTGTCAGAGAGCTCAAAGTCGACTTCTTGCTCCTTCAAGCGCTTGCGCAGTTCCTCTGCCATCAGGGTGACGATTTGGGCGATATGCTGTTCGTCCAAGGAGTGGAAGACGATCATTTCGTCCATCCGGTTCAGGAACTCCGGACGGAAGCTTTTCTTCAGCTCCGTCAACACCTTGTCTTTCATATTATTATATTCCTTGCCCGTATCGGCGATGGCGGCGGTGAAGCCCAGGGAGCTTTGCTTCTTGATAGTATCCGCCCCCACGTTGGAGGTCATGATGATCAAGGTATTGCGGAAGTCCACTGTACGTCCCTTGGAATCGGTCAAGCGGCCGTCCTCCAGAACCTGCAGGAGGATATTGAATACCTCGGGATGTGCTTTTTCGATTTCATCCAGCAATACCACAGAGTAAGGCTTGCGGCGTACCTTTTCGGTGAGCTGGCCGCCTTCCTCGTAGCCCACATATCCCGGAGGCGCTCCGACCAGACGGGAGGTGGAGTGTTTCTCCATGTATTCGGACATATCGATTCGGATAACCGCATTCTCGTCACCGAAGAGGGCTTCTGCCAAGGCGCGTGCCAGCTCGGTTTTACCTACACCGGTTGGGCCAAGGAAGATGAAGGAGCCCATGGGGCGCTTCGGATCCTTCAGACCTGCACGGGCCCGGCGGATGGCGCGGCTGACGGCCTTCACGGCTTCGTCCTGGCCGATTACCCGGTCATGAAGGATGTCTTCCATCTTCAGCAGGCGCTCGGTTTCCTCTTCTGCCAGCTTCCGTACGGGAACCCCGGTCCAGCTCGCCACGATTTGGGCAATATCATCCGGCGTCACCACAGAGTCGGTACGGCCTTGCGTTTCCTTCCACTCGTTGCGGGTAGACTCCAACTCCTCGCGAAGCTTTTGCTCGGTATCCCGGAGAGCGGCAGCCTTCTCAAACTCCTGGCTTTGCACGGCGGAGTCCTTTTCCTTGCGGACATCCTCCAGCTTTTGCTCCATTTGCTTCAGGCTGGGCGGTACAGTGTAGGACTTCAAGCGGACCTTGGAGCCGGCTTCGTCGATCAGGTCAATGGCTTTGTCCGGCAGGAAGCGGTCGGTGATGTACCGGTCGGACAGCTTCACGGCCTGCACAATGGCCTCGTCGGAAATCTTCACCCGGTGATGGGCTTCATAACGGTCACGCAGACCATAGAGAATTTGCACGGCTTCCTCCGGAGTCGGCTGATCCACCGAAATCGGTTGGAACCGGCGCTCGAGAGCGGCATCCTTCTCGATATATTTGCGGTATTCATCCAGGGTAGTGGCGCCGATGCACTGCAGCTCGCCGCGGGCCAGGGCAGGCTTCAGAATGTTGGAGGCGTCGATAGCGCCTTCTGCGCCGCCTGCGCCGATCAGGGTGTGCAGCTCGTCGATGAACAGGATAATGTTGCCCGCTTGACGGATTTCGTCCATGATCTTCTTCAGACGGTCCTCAAACTCGCCTCTGTATTTGGTGCCGGCGACAACGGAGCCCATATCCAGAGTCATAACCCGCTTATCCCGCAGTGTCTCGGGAATTTCGTTGTTGATGATCTTCTGGGCCAAACCTTCGGCAATGGCGGTTTTACCAACGCCGGGTTCACCAATCAGAACGGGGTTGTTCTTGGTCCGGCGGCTCAATACTTGAATGACCCGTTCGATTTCCTTACTCCGGCCGATTACCGGGTCAAGATGCCCTTCCTTGGCCGTAGCGGTCAGGTCACGGGCCAAACCGTCCAGGGTAGGTGTGCTTACATTGGCAGGTGTGCCGTGGCTGGTGGAAACCGCTTCGCTGCTTCCCAAGAGCTGCAGCACTTGCTGGCGGGCCTTATTAAGGCTGACGCCCAGATTGTTCAGAACCCGGGCAGCCACGCCTTCACCTTCGCGTATCAAACCCAAGAGGATATGTTCCGTGCCCACGTACGTATGTCCGAGCTTACGGGCTTCATCCATAGAAAGCTCAATGACTTTTTTAGCCCGGGGCGTGTATGCAATATTGGTCGGCTGCTCCTGTCCGCGGCCGATCAGGGATTCCACCTCATCCTGGATCTTCTCCAGGCCCAAACCTAGGGAAATCAGCGCCTTGGCGGCAATGCCTTCCCCTTCTTTAATCAATCCCAGCAAAATATGCTCTGTACCGATATTATTGTGTCCCAACCGCACAGCCTCTTCTTGTGCCAAGGCCAATACCTTTTGGGCACGCTCCGTAAATCTGCCAAACATCATCGTGAACACCTCCAAATGGAATAATCACTTGTTGCTTTATTTCTGAGCCAAATGGCTGCGGATCAATTCCGCCCGGCGTATATCCCTTCCCTCTGCCGACAGCTTCTCGCCGGAGAGCTGCTGCAGGAATGCGGGCTGGGTCATGACCAAAAGCTCGTTTAACGCTGTTTTGCTGACGTTCTGCACCATCCCCAGATCTACCCCAAGCCGTACATCGGATAAACGCTGGGCGGCCTCCTTGGAGTCCATGATGATGGCATGGGTCAGAATCCCGTAGGATCTGCAGATCCGGTCCTGCATTCTGGCTCTGGATTCCACCGCCAGAATCTGCCGGGCGCTGCGTTCATGCTCGATAATCTGCCGGACCACACTATGCAGATTATCCAGGATCTCCTCCTCCGATTGCCCCAGTGTAATCTGGTTAGAAATCTGGAAGAGGTTGCCAACCGCCTCGCTGCCTTCGCCATAAATTCCTCTTACGGCAAGACCCACTTGGGTGATGGCCTGCAGGATCCGGTTGATTTGCTGAGTAATCACAAGTGCGGGAAGATGGATCATCACCGAGGCCCGGATGCCCGTTCCCACATTGGTGGGACAGCTGGTCAGGAATCCCCGCCGCTCGTCAAATGCGTATTCCAGCAGCTCCTCAAAGCGGTCATCCACCTCATTAGCTACCTGCCAGGCCTCCCGAATTTGAAAGCCTGAGGCAAGAACCTGGATGCGGATATGATCCTCCTCATTCACCATAATACTGATGGATTCGGATTCGTTCAACAAAACCGCACCGTTTTGTGATTCGTTGGCCAAATTGGGGCTGATCAGATGCTTTTCCACCAATACCTTCTTCTCCAGCTCCGACAGCTCGGAGAGTGGAACCATCTCTACCTCGCCATCTTCCTGAAGGTTTCCGGCCTCATGGAGCTCCCGGATTTTGTCCAGTACCTCACCGGACTGGGACTTGGTGGCCAGCATGGGAAACGGGTACCCGTTTAAGTTACGCGCAATTCGCACTCTGCTGCTGATGACGATATCCGAATCGGGACCTTCGCCCTTCATCCATTCCGTCAATGCCTGCTCGAAAAATCGCCGGGAATCCATACCCTTGACTCCTCCCATTTTACAAGCCGGAGGTTTGCCGCTCCAGCTCTTTGATCTGGTCCCGGATTTTCGCTGCGGCTTCAAAGTCCTCATGCTCCACCCGCTGGACCAGTTCTTTCTTCAACCGTTCCAATTCACGCTTTACCTGGATTTTACCACCAGTGCGTTTGGGGACCTTGCCCGTGTGCACGGTATTCCCGTGAACCCGCTTGAACAGCGGATCCAAGCGCTCGTCGAAATATTTATAACACTCGCTGCAGCCGAAGCGGCCCAGCTTGCTGAATTGCGAATACGTCAGCCCGCAGTTTTCACACCGCGGCGGTGTTTCCTGCCTGCGTTGGCTTCCCGTAGGCGGTTCAAAATCGAGCAGACCGGACAGCAGATTGTGGATCGAAAATCCCCCTGCCGTCCCCGGAATCATTTCACCCTTTTCCCTGGCGCAGGATTCACAGATGTGAAACTCCGTCTTCTCGCCATTGACAATCTTCGTAAAATGCAGGGTTGCCGGCTTTTTGCCGCATTCCTGGCAAATCATGAGAACGTCCTCCCTTTCCTCATGGACTCAACAAGGCAATGAGCATTGCCTTCAGAAGCTTGGCTCTGATTTCATCCCGAAATGGAAGCTTGATCTGAAGCGCGTCTCTGGATATCGCAGCACGGATAAGGTTCGCTTCCCGGCTCGAGATCTGCTTGCCCTCCTCCAGCTGATAAACCAATCCTTCGGCACCCGTCTGGTCAATGGCCTCGCCAATGGTTTGGAAAATGTGGTTAAGAATTTGCCCCCTGGACGACAGCTCCACCTTCTGAATCCGGATGTAACCGCCGCCGCCGCGCTTGCTCTCCACCACATACCCTTTTTCGAGAGTAAACCGGGTGCTGATGACGTAATTGATTTGGGAAGGCACACACTGAAATTCATCCGCCAGGTCGTTGCGCTGAATCTCAATGATACCCCCAGGACTCTGCTGGAGAATTCGCTTCAGGTAGTTTTCTATGAGTTCCGAAATATTTCTCATCCCTCATCCCCTATTCCCGCAGCTTGTTTTTTTGACTTGACTTTGACTTTCTTTGACCTTGTAAATATTATAGCACCATTTTCTAAATTATCAAATCATTTTGAAGGTGTCGTGGCAATTGCATTAGAGAAGGCTGCTAAAGCTCTCCAACAAGCTACCCACAGTATCTCCTGAAGGGGGAAAGTTTATGGCGGGAAGGGTTTCCCACAAACCGCGAAAATTACAAACGGAGCCGGACAGAGGATAATCGGGGTGGGACTCTCACCAAGCTTTGCACCAAGTTGACTAATAGCGGCTCTTCAGTCCGTTAGCCGCAAGTAACTTAACCATTTCGCTTTTTCGCCATTCTCTACATAACACATCCTTTCTTACGGACACCAGAGACCTTATTCGTCTCATTGAGCACCATCCTGAGCTCTAACGGACCCAGGTGCTCTTATTCCGCTGAAAAGATGCCTCCACCGCCTCCGTTTCCGCAAATAGCGTCACTGGAGTCCGTTAGCCCGCGAGACTACAACAAAAAGACCCTCTAGCGTGAGCTAAAGGGTCTGTCTGTGCTTGGCAACGTCCTACTCTCCCAGGACCCTGCGGTCCAAGTACCATCGGCGCTGGAGGGCTTAACGGTCGTGTTCGAGATGGGAACGCGTGGTTCCCCTCCGCCATCATCACCAAACGCTTTGCAAGTCAAGGCTTGCGCCCTGAAAACCGGATGCGAAACGAGGTCACCGAAACCTCTTCATCTATACCACTGCTTACCAAGTGAGTGTGGCTACCGCCAACCTCGTAGGTTAAGCCCTCGACCGATTAGTATTCGTCAGCTCCATGTGTTGCCACACTTCCACCCCGAACCTATCTACCTCGTC